>JANREF010000252.1 GCA_030726195.1 Burkholderiaceae bacterium
CTGACGCGCGACCTGATTTGCGCTTTGTGACCTTAAGCTACAACGAAGCAGGGCGTATTTTGGATGCGGGTGAACTGGTTGAAAATGTCCCCATAGACGATGAAACCGGTCGTTGGTTGGCTGAGTTTTCTGAAAAGCATTTCAAGTCTGAACCGCGCAAACGCCGCCGTCCAGCCTCCTTTGTAGCTCCCGCCAAGCGCGGCAATATGGGCGGCAGCAATGAGTGACTCGTTCTTCAGTCGTTGGTCGCGCAAAAAGTCGCTCCAACGCGATCTGGACAACGCGCGCGAGAACACAAGCAATGAAAGCGTCACCGCGACCGCTTTGCAGCCAAGCCTAGCCAGCGAAACTGGCGCGCCGCTTGCAACTTCAACACAAGCGTCTGATCAGACTTCTGCTGAATCAGCGCAGGGGGAGACACACACTGAGCCTGTGCCTACGCTGGAAGACACCGAGTCGTTGGCGGTTGGTGCAGACGTCAGTCGCTTTCTTAAAAAGGGCGTCTCAGACGCAGTCAAAGGCGCCGCACTGAAAAAGCTGTTTGCTGATCCAGCTTACAACTTCATCAGCGATATGGATGATTACGTCGAAGACTACAGCCAAATGGCGACCATGACGACTCTTGAGGTGCGCAATTTGCAGCAGTCACAAGATTTGCATTTGTTTGAAGATCCACCCTGGAAGGTGGAGGCTCAAGCAAAGGCTAAAGCGCAGGCCGAAGCCGAAGCCGACGCCTTAGATCGAGACGAGTTGCATGCGCCAACACCCTTACCAAGCGAGCAGCTCGATGGGCAAACGGATGGTGTTTCTGAAGCTGTCCCCGAGCAGGTCTTGACCGAGCACAATCTTGAGACCACAGAACAAGCCAAACCTCAGCCCATAACAGGTGTTCCACCCGTGAGCAGCACCGATACACAGCAATTTAGCCCCCAGTCGGGCCAGACATTGAATAAGTGAATAACAGATGACCCGTACGCTTTTGTGTTCTTGTAATGGCACGATGTCCCCAGACACAGCCGGCACTGGTGAGAAGGTTCACACCGCACTGTGCCGTTTTGAAATGGGTAGCTTTTTGAAAGCAGCCCAAGGCGATGAGCCCTTGTTGGTGGCGTGTACGCAAGAGCAGGCGCTGTTTAACAGCGCAGCTGAACACTCCGACCCGCCTGCTTACGCCCCCATTCGCTTCGTCAATATTCGCGAAACGGCAGGCTGGTCATCTGAAAAAGCTCAAGCGGGCCCCAAAGTAAAAGCGCTGTTGGCCGTTGCTGCTTTGCCTGACCCCGATCCTGTTGCATCCATAGAATATGTCAGCGAAGGCCGGTTGATGCTGGTAGGTCCTGCCTCCAAAGTGGTAGCTGTTGCCCAACTGGCACAAAAACGCTACGGCGAGTTGCAGGTCAGTGCGCTGATTACGCAAGCGGATGCTGACTTGCCATTGATGCCAGGCGTGGCCTGGCTGAGTGGCTCGCAGGTGTCAGTGACTGGCTACTTGGGGCGTTATTCCGTGAAGTGGTCACAGACCAACCCTATTGACTTGGAGGTATGCACGCGCTGTCAAGCCTGCGTGTCGGCATGCCCAACTGGTGCCATTACAGGCCTGCTGCAAATCCGTACCGACGTTTGCGACCGCACTGGTGCATGTGAGGTGGCCTGCGCCAGCGTGGGAGCCATTCGGTTTGACCGTTTGGATGAATCACGCGATCAAGTGGTTGATTTGATCATAGACCTCAACGAGTCGCCGTTGCTGCGCGCACTGGACGTACCACCTGGGTACAAACACGCCAACAGTGTTGAAGATGGCAAGGATGCATTGGCTGAATTGAGCCAGTGGGTCGGGCGCTTTGACAAGCCTCGTTACTTCACCTACCAATCTTCCATTTGTTCCCACGGCAGAAACAACACCATAGGCTGTAACAAATGTATTGATGTGTGTTCCACACAGGCGATTACATCGGTCTTGGCTGGTGGAAAAGGTCGGGTTGAAGTCAACCCCAACCTGTGCATGGGCTGTGGTGCTTGCAGCACTGTATGTCCAAGTGGTGCCATGCGCTACAACTACCCGAGTGCCGATTACCAGTCACGTGCGTTGCGCACCTTGGTGAGCACCGCTACCGATGCAGGGCTAAAAGAGCCAGAAATTCTGCTGCACAGCAACGATGACAGCGTTGGCGGCACGGCGTTGATCAACCGTTTGGGCCGATTGGCCGCGGGTGGTCGAGCCAAGGGATTACCGGCGAGGGTCATGCCATTTGCCGTGCACCATGCTGCCTCGGTTGGCCCAGAGCTGTGGCTGGCGGCGCTGGCCTATGGTGCAGCTCGCGTCACTGTGTTGTTGAGTGGGGAGGAGGCCAGCACTTACCGCGACGCGCTCAACGAACAGGTCACGTGGGTACGTGGTGTGATTGAAGCGTTGGGCGGAGAACCCGACCGCGTGAGCATTATTCAAGCGCATTCGCCCGAGGCGCTTGACGGCGCGCTGCAAAGCGCTGTTGCACGTCTTCCGCTCGTTACAACGCGCGCCACATTCTCAGTCGGTAGCGACAAGCGCCACGCGCTGGAGGCGGCAATTGAGCATTTACTCGAGCACACCAGAGCGGACGCACAGCGCACGCCTGCAGCCTTGCCTGTGGCCTTGCCGGCAGGTGCGCCATTGGGCGGCTTAACCATCAACAAAGATGCCTGCACCTTGTGCATGTCGTGTGTAGGCGCTTGCCCGCAGTCGGCATTAAAAGATGGTGGCGACCAACCCTTGTTGAGCTTGCTCGAGCGTGATTGCGTGCAATGTGGTTTGTGCTTGAGCACTTGCCCTGAAAATGCATTGGCGCTAGCACCTAGATTGAGCAGTGTGGAGCAACGGCGCACCGAGCAAACCTTGCACTTAAGCCGTCCCTTTCATTGCGTGTCGTGCCGCAAGCCGTTTGCAACTGAGGCGGTTATGAAGGCGATGTTGACCCGCGTAGGGGGGCATTCGGCCTTTTCTGGGGATGCGCTGAAGCGTTTGAGTATGTGTAGCGATTGCCGCGTCATTGACATGATGGAGAAAGCCGGATGAGCGATGGTAAAAAAATGGCCTTTACGCCCAAGGTTGTCGCCTCAGATCATGGCGACAGCGAAGAAGACTTAGCCCGCGCTGACACCTACGGCCTGTTGGCCGAGTGGTTTGCCCACGCACCAACCGATGATTTTTTCAACCGTTTGGCCACAAGTCCCGCGATACCAGTTGCCGATCAAAGCGACTTGGCCAATGCGTGGCGCGCACTGATGGATGCCGTTTCTCGGGCCAATCCGGGTGAAGCTGGCGATGAGTTCGATGCGCTCTTTGTGGCAGTCGGTAAGCCTGCTGTTGCGCTGCATGCGTCTGTGTACATGGGTGGCTCTATGAACCAAACTGTATTGGTTGAGTTGCGCAGCGACTTGGCAGTAATGGGCTTGGAAACAAACGCTGACAACGGTGAGACCGAAGATCATTTCGCCACGCTGTGTGAAATCATGCGGTACATCATCGCGGCTCCAGATGCCAAAGGCAGCACCTTGGTTGAGCAGCAGCGCTTTTTTGCCTCTTACTTTCAGCCATGGGCTGAAGCCATGTTTGAATCTGTGCAAGAGCAACCCCAAGCCAAGGTGTACGCAGCTGTTGCCGGCTTTGCCAAGTCTTTCTTCGCTATAGAAAGACTGTCATTTGATATTTATTCAGCCAGCGTAGATGCGGCGCAAACACCATGATTGCAGACCGTGTAACAGGCCTCATTTTGGCAGGTGGCAGAGGCTCTCGCATGGGGGGGCAAGACAAGGGCTTACAGCCACTCAGAGGTATGCCACTGGTCATGCACGTGTTGTGGCGCTTGGCGCCGCAAGTGCAAG
>JANREF010000253.1 GCA_030726195.1 Burkholderiaceae bacterium
TTGCACCGGGCAACGCCATTGATGCGGCACGCGAGACCGATGCATCACATGCGGCTCATGCAACCCATGCAACACACCCCGTGCTGCAAGCATTGGGCTTTGACCCACTGCACCTAGACCAGCTGCTGGAGCGAACAGGTATGAGCGCTGCGACGCTGCAAGCCCAGCTGTTTGAGCTGGAGTTGGACGGGCGGGTGGCGCGCTTGCCCGGCGGCTTGTTTCAACAAATCGCCAGGGCTTGATCACGCTCGCAGCCCTGCGCTGCACAAGGCCTGCACTAGGGCCGCACAAGAGACGCTCAAGAACAGTTAAAGGGCCCAAGCTTGGCTGGCGAGCGTGTGGCTTATGGGCCGGCGCTGCGCCTATGGGTGTTAGACCACTGCGCCAGAGTTGGGGTCTTCGGGGTCTTCCTCAACCGACTTGGCCTTGACCAAATCTTCACGGCGGATGCCCAGCCACATGGCCACAGCGGCGGCCACAAATACCGACGAGTAAATGCCAAACAAAATGCCAATGGTCAACGCCAAGGCGAAGTAGTGCAGCGTGGGGCCACCAAACAGCAACATGGACAACACCATGATTTGTGTGGAGCCGTGCGTGATGATGGTGCGGCTGATGGTGGAGGTGATCGCATGGTTGATCACGTCCACCGTCGAGTACTTGCGGTAGCGCCTGAAGCTTTCGCGAATACGGTCAAAAATCACCACCGATTCGTTGACCGAGTAGCCCAGCACAGCGAGCACGGCGGCCAACACGGCCAAGGAAAACTCCCACTGGAAAAAGGCGAAGAAGCCCAAAATAATGATCACGTCGTGCAAGTTGGCAATGATGGCCGAGACCGCGTACTTCCACTCAAAGCGCACGGCCAAGTAAATCATGATGCCCACAATCACCACGCCCAAGGCCAACAGGCCATTGGTGGCGAGCTCTTCACCCACTTGTGGGCCCACATACTCGGTGCGGCGCAACTCCACGCTGGCGTCTGCAGCCCTGAGTGCGGCCAGCACCACTTCGCTTTGCTGACCCGAGGTTTGTCCGGCTGTGGTGGGCAAGCGCATGAGCACGTCGCTAGCGGAGCCAAAGTTTTGCACCTGCACGTCTGCATAGCCCAGCTTGGTGAGCGTGTCGCGCACGCCTTGCACATCGGCAGGCTGGCTGTACGACACCTCCATGACCGTGCCGCCGGTGAACTCGACAGACAAGTTCAAACCGTTGACGAACAAGAAAAACACTGCAGCCACGAAGGTGGCAGCCGACACCGCGTTGAGCACCAAGGCATGGCGCATGAACGGGATGTCTTTTTTGATTCGGAAAAATTCCATGACTTACAACCTAGTTATCTTCAACAGCAGATGCGCTGTTATTCAGCATTCGCAACGTCGGTGCGGGCGCTGGCCTGTGGCTTCCAAACCGTACCAATGGACACGCTCTTGAGCTTCTTCTGGCGGCCGTACCAAAAGTTCACCACACCGCGCGAAAACATCACGGCCGAGAACATACTGGTCAAGATGCCGATACAGTGCACCACCGCAAAGCCGCGCACAGGGCCTGAGCCAAAAGCCAGCAGCGCCACACCGGCAATGAGCGTGGTGATGTTGGAGTCAAAAATGGTGCCCCATGCGCGCTCGTAGCCGGCGGTGATGGCCGCCTGTGGCGACGCACCTGCGCGCAGCTCTTCACGCACACGCTCGTTGATGAGCACGTTGGCATCAATCGCCATACCCAATGCCAAGGCCATGGCCGCCATACCGGGCAGGGTGAGCGTGGCTTGCAGCAGCGACAACACAGCCACCAACAACAACAAGTTCACCGCCAGCGCCAAGCTGGAGAACACGCCGAACAAAGCGTAATACGCACACATGAACACCACGATGACCAAGAAGCCCCAGGTCACGCTGTCAAAGCCTTTGGCAATGTTTTCTGCACCCAGTGATGGGCCAATGGTGCGCTCTTCAATGATTTCCATGGGCGCGGCCAAGGAGCCTGCGCGCAACAACAGCGATGTGTCGGCAGCCTCTTGGGTGGTCATGCGCCCAGAGATCTGCACGCGCCCGCCACCGATTTCGGTGCGGATCACAGGCGCGGTCACCACTTCGCCTTTGCCTTTTTCAAACAACAAAATCGCCATGCGCTTGCCCACGTTGTCGCGGGTGACGTCTTTGAAGATGCGCGCGCCTTTGGTGTCCAAATTCAAGTGCACCGCAGGCTCTTGCGTTTGGCTGTCAAAGCCGGGCTGGGCATCGTCGAGGTTGTCACCCGTGAGCAGTACGGCACGCTTCACAATCACGGCGCGGCCATCACGGTCTAGGTATTTTTCTGAGCCAAACGGCACCAAGCCGTTGCCGGACTCGGCCGCGCGGCCTTCAGCAGACTCGTCCACCAAACGCACTTCCAAGGTGGCGGTACGGCCCAAAATGTCTTTGGCCTTGGCGGTGTCTTGCACGCCAGGCAACTGCACCACAATGCGGTCCAAGCCTTGTTGCTGGATCACAGGCTCGGCCACGCCCAACTCGTTGATGCGGTTGTGCAGTGTGGTGATGTTTTGCTTGAGCGCTTGGGTTTGAATGTCCAGCGCAGCTGCGGGCTTGAGTGTGGCCGTCAAGGTCAGGTTGGGCACGGTGCCGCCCTGCACCAACACCAACTCGGCAAACTGCTGGCCCACGGCGCGGTCGGCCGCATCCAGCGTGGCTTGGTCGCGTGCGCGCAGCACCAAGCTCTGGCCTTGGCGCTCAATACCGCCGTAGCGAATACCTTTGTCGCGCAGCGCCGTGCGCACATCTGCACCCAGTGAGTCCAGCTTTTGCGTGAGGGCGGCTTGCATGTCCACTTGCAGCATGAAGTGCACGCCACCGCGCAAGTCCAAGCCCAAGTACATGGGCGCGGCATTGAGCGAGGCCAACCAAGCGGGCGTGCGGGGCACCAAGTTCAGTGCCACCACATAGCTGGGGTTGGTCGCGTCGGGGTTGAGGGTTTTTTCGATGATGTCGCGCGCTTTGAGCTGGTCATCGGTGGTGACGAATCGCGACTTGATGGAGTTGGGCTCGAAGGTTGTACGGTCGGCCACCAAACCGGCCTCTTGCAGCGCCAACTCGATGCGCACAACGGTGTCGTTGCTCAAGCGCACAGCGGTTTTACCCGGGGAGACCTGCACGGCAGGCGCCTCGCCGTAAAAGTTGGGCAAGGTGTACACAGTGCCAATGATCAGCGCCACCGCAATGACCAAATACTTCCACAATGGATAACGATTCATAGCCAAAAAACCTTCAACCAGACCCCGCACCGTGCGGGGCGACAACTTGCCACAAGCTTGGGCAATAAAGCGAAAAAAGCGGCTACGTCTGACACGTGGCCGCTTTCGCAAACAGTTGGGGCAATGGCCTTAGGCCGCTAAGCTGGCCAATGCCCGCACTGCGTCCGGCAAACTGCCGGGCATCAATTACTTCACAGAGCCTTTGGGCAGCACTTGTGCCACGGCATTGCGCTGCATCTGCACTTCCACACCGGCTGCAATTTCAACCGTGATAGAGGAGTCACCAACTTTGGTGATTTTGCCCAGCATGCCGCTGGCGGTAGCCACTTCGTCACCCTTGGACAGCGCTTCAACCATGGCCTTGTGCTCTTTTTGGCGTTTCATTTGTGGACGAATCATCACAAAGTACAACACCACGAACATCAACAGCAAGGGCAACAAACCCATGATGGACGAGGCGGTGTCGCCACCGGCGGCTTGAGCGTAAGCGTTAGAAATAAACACAGGGTTCTCCAAAATACATCGGTTTAGACCGCGCCCCCGAGGGCGCAGTGGTGATCTCGCATTGTATGCCGCTGGAATGAAGCGCC
>JANREF010000254.1 GCA_030726195.1 Burkholderiaceae bacterium
GGGCATAAGACAGCGTAGCCCTTGTCACGCCAGACTTGATCTGGCGTCCACTTGGCCGGGCTGCAATGCTTCGAGTCAGCACAGACAGACCCTCGGATGAAGTCTGAGGGTAACAGGGGGCTGAATTTTGTAGGAGATACTTCGGAGCGCCTCATCTCGACGCAGATTCAAGCTTGGAGATGTGGCTGCGGGATGCAGCTGCCACAAGCCCATTCAGAGCACCGCGTGTAAACGCTCAGTGCAAATGCCTGGGTTTGCGCCCGCCTGGGCCGCGGTTGGGGCCACCGGGGCCGCTGTTGCCGCCTGGGCCACGGGGTGGTTTGCCCAGCTGCATGGAGCTGACCAAATCATTAAGGCGGTCGTCAAACAAGCCGTCAATCGCCTGCACCACGGGGCCTAGTTCGGCCGCGTCGAAATGCCGCTCCATGATGTGCACCACGTCTTGCACCAGCATGTCGCGCTGCACTTGCATGATGGCTGCAGGCGTTGGGCCTACAAAACACATCAGAAAATCATCGCGAGACTCAGCGGCACCGTCTTCACCGCTGCGGTCTTCGTCGTCGAACTCGGTATCGTAAAAGGACACCTCAATGGCCGCGCCGCGCTCGGCCAAGTCGTTCAGGCCCATGCAGGTGTCTTCCATGACTTGGCGAAAGTCTTCGTCGCCCGCAACCGTCCAACACAGCTGTAGCTTGTTGCTGCTTTGGTCCAACACCAGACCTGGCTCTTCTTCATAGGAACTGACGCGTCCATCCATGACGTTGGTTGCACCACCGTACTGCCACATGGGCTTGAGTGCTTCCCACAACTCATCCACCGTGACGCCTGCGCGCAACAGCACATCACCGTGCACATGAATTTCGAAGGGAGTTTGATAACGGGCCATAACCAACCAGATAAACGCTAGAAAGTGCCTCTAGCTTACATTGCAACGGGCCCTTGTGGCGAGTTGCGCGTGTGGCGGGCAGACATGCGCCATGGGGACGCAATCAACGGCTGCCAAACAGCCGTACAAAAATGGTGCCTCGAGCCGGAATCGAACCGGCACGCCCGCTATGAACGAAGCGACGGATTTTAAGTCCGTTGTGTCTACCAATTTCACCATCGAGGCACACGCCCAGATTATCGCATTGGTTTTACCCCACTTTTGGAGCCGTGCAACATCATTGCGTTCGGACGGACTGCTGTATGGTTGGGCACCATAGACACCCAGAAGGAGCAAGCACCAATGCGCACTGAGAAAATTGAATTTATGGGTCACAGTGGCCACCTGTTGGCGGCAAGGTTAGACCGCCCCGACGCCTCACAACCCGCTGCGGGTTGCGTGCTGCTGGCCCACTGCTTCACCTGCTCCAAAGACATACCAGCGGTTCGCCGCCTGTCACAGCGCTTGAGTGCATTGGGGTTCGCTGTATTGCGATTTGACTTCACGGGTTTGGGCCACTCGCAAGGTGAGTTTGAAAACACCCACTTCACATCGAATGTGCGCGATTTGGTCTTGGCCAGCGAGCACTTGGCCAGCATGGGTCTGGCGGCCAATGTACTGATTGGGCACTCATTGGGTGGCGCGGCGGTATTGGCCGCGGCCAAGCACATCGACAGCGCCAAGGCTGTGGTGACCGTTGGTGCCCCCTTTGACCCCAGCCACGTCGCCCACCACTTTGCCGAGCACATAGAGGCCATTAAAGCCAACGGATCTGCCCAAGTCGACCTGGGCGGGCGCCCTTTCACCATCACGCGCGACTTTCTGCACGACATACGCGGGGCGCGTTTGGACGCCGACATTGCTGGCCTGCGCAAAGCCTTGCTGGTGTTGCACTCGCCTGTAGACGCTACGGTGGGTATCGACAATGCCGCGCAGATTTTTCAGGCGGCCAAGCACCCCAAGAGCTTCGTCACCTTAGACCACGCTGACCACATGTTGTCGCAGCCAGCCGATGCTGAGTACGCAGCACAAGTGATCGCGGCTTGGGTGATGCACTACGTGAGTGCCCCCACACCCGCGCCGCACAACAACGCCGCGCCAGAGGGCACCACACGTGTGGTGGAGCTGGACCCACAGGGCTTCAAGCAAGATGTCTTTGCTGGCCCCAAACACCACTTATTGGCGGACGAGCCCATCAGCGCAGGCGGCACGGATACGGGCCTAACGCCCTACCAGTTGTTAGCTGCAGGCTTGGGCGCGTGCACCAGCATGACCATACGCATGTACGCCAGGCGCAAGGGCTGGCCGCTGGAGCATGTATCGGTAGACGTCACCCACGCCAAGGTTCATGCGCAAGACTGCGCGGGCTGCCCAGACACGGGCCACTCCAAAATTGACGAGTTCACACGCCTGATTCGGCTCACGGGCGCACTCAGCCCCGACCAGCACACAGCCCTCATCGCCATCGCGGACAAGTGTCCCGTGCACCGCACGCTAGAGGCAACGGCACACATTGTCACCACCACCGCCTAAAGCCACGTGATTTACCTGCACAAACTCCTACCCTTGCTGCTCATGCCCTTGTTCATTGCCTGTGCCCTGTTGGTGTACGCATGGATCAGTCGGCGCCGCGCACCTATTGCCATGGCCTTGGTGCTGGTCTGGGTGAGCAGCAACCAGTGGGTGGCCAACCAACTGATGCGCTACGCCGAGCAATACCAAGTACGTGCACCCGCAACCATACAAACTGTGGGCACAGCCAACGCCATCGTGGTGCTCAGCGGCATGCTGCGCGACGTAGCCGCCAGTGACGGGAACGTGGTATCCGAATGGGGCGACGCCGCCGACCGCTTGGATGCGGGCATTGCGCTGTGGCACAGCGGCGTAGCCCCACGCCTTATGCTCACAGGCGGCAAGCTGCCTTGGACGCTGGCAAAGCACACAGAAGGCGACACGCTACGCGACCTGGCCATTGCGCGCGGCGTCACCGCCGAACACATAGCGGTGAGCGCCGATGTGGAAAACACAGCGCAAGAAGCCCATGCCATCAAAGACATGCTGCAAGACCAGGACCGTGTTGTGCTGGTCACGTCAGCATTTCACATGCCACGCGCGGTGGCTTTATTTGAACAGGCAGGCATCGCGGTCACACCCTACCCTGTCGACTTTCGCGTCACCGAGCGCGCCACAAACCCGTATGACTTTGTGCCCAGCGCGCGTGCGGCACAGGACTTTGAGCTGGCGTGGCGAGAGCTCATGGCACGTGCGTTTTACGCGCTGCGCAGTGCCATTTGATGCCCGGTGGTTGATGTTGGGTGTGTGATCGTGGATGTGTGATGGTGGGTGGTTGATGCCCGTTCATCAACAGCCACTTCGGGTGAGCGGCGTCACAACTGCACGCTGGCCTCGCCCAAGCCATCGAAACGCACCACCACGTGGTCGCCCGCACGGGCTCGGTAGACGCCATTCCAAGACCCCGTGGTGACCACGCAGCCTTTGTCCAAAGTCTGACCGTGGCGCGTCGCATGTTGGACAAATGCGCTCAAACCCCAGGTCGGGTGGCCCAACGGGTGCGTACCTACACGCGTATCCACCACCACACCGCCCACCTCAATCGAGAGCCCCAAGGCATCCCAATCCACGTCTTGCCACGGCTGCCATTCAGACAGCACCAGTGCGCCATGCACCTGAAAATCGGCCAGCTTGAGCAACGGCGGCGTGTCATAGCCATCACTCCAATGTGTGCTGATCACCTCTATCGCCACCGCCATAGACTCGACCCAAGACTGCGCCGTGGCTTGATCTGCCGACGCTGCCATCGCGGGCGTCACATCACAACCCAAGCGCAGCGCAATCTCCGCCTCCACGCCATGCAGGTGCAGCGGCCAGTCACCCGCGCGCGCAGGACTGGCCCA
>JANREF010000255.1 GCA_030726195.1 Burkholderiaceae bacterium
GCATCAGCATCACCATCAAACGCATGCTGCTGTGCAACGCCATGAAGCCGTTGGCAGGCAACATGCCACTCGTGAACGCGCTGCAAACGCATGGCGAAGCGGTGTTTGGGGAGCCTATTCCGGCTTTGGGAACGCCCTTGTACACCGACGTGCGCTTGTACGTTGAGCGTGGCATACCTGGCGTGATTTACGGCGCAGGCCCGCGCACGGTGTTGGAGTCGCACGCCAAGCGCGCCGACGAGCGCCTGGACCTAGAGGACTTGCGCCGCGCTACCAAAGTAGTGGCCCGCACTTTACGCGACTTGCTGGCCTAAGGTAAAACAGCTTCACCTAAATCATGTGGGAATGACTTGCAAGGCAGGCACTGCTCCATAGACACTACGCTATGGATCAGCGCCTAAGCCACTGCACATCACGCCCACACCTGAGCTCAAACAGCAAAGCACAACCAGGTCAACGGTGTGGCGAGTAGAAGCAGCAAGAACGTAAGAACGTAAAGACGTAGAAACGTAGGAACCTAGAAACCTAAAAACGCTATTACGTACGATCTGAAGACCGACAAAAGACATCCAACCCAACCTGTACCCGCCACCCCACCACAACGAGCACCCTCACATGTCCACAGCAGAAGACAACTTGCGCGACGCCGCACTCGACTACCACCGCTTCCCCAGCCGGGGCAAGATTTCAGTCACCCCCACCAAGCCGCTGTCCAACCAGCGCGACTTGTCGCTGGCCTACTCGCCAGGCGTGGCCTACCCCTGCTTGGCCATTGAAAAAGACCCCAACTTGGCAGCCGAATACACCTCGCGCGCCAACTTGGTAGCCGTCATCACCAACGGCACCGCCGTGCTGGGCTTGGGTGATATTGGCCCACTGGCCAGCAAGCCGGTGATGGAGGGCAAGGGCTGCTTGTTTAAGAAATTTGCCGGCATCGACGTGTTTGACATTGAGCTGGCCGAGCGCGACCCCGACAAGCTTGTTGAGATCATTGCCGCGCTTGAGCCCACCTTGGGCGGCATCAACTTGGAAGACATCAAAGCGCCCGAGTGTTTCTACATTGAGAAAAAGCTGCGCGAACGCATGAGCATTCCAGTGTTCCACGACGACCAGCACGGCACGGCCATTATTTCTGCTGCCGCCTTGCTCAACGGCTTGGAACTAACAGGCAAAGACATCGCCAAGGTGCGCATTGCCGTATCTGGCGCCGGCGCTGCAGCCCTGGCCTGCTTGGACGTGATGGTCGGCTTGGGCGTGACCCGCAGCAACATCTTTGTGTGCGACTCCAAAGGCGTGATCTACGAAGGTCGCCCCGGCGGCTTTGACGAGTCCAAAGCACGCTACGCCCAGCACACCGAACTGCGCACCTTGGCCGATGTGGTCACAGGTGCGGACGTGTTTTTGGGCTGTTCAGCTCCCGGCGTGATGACGGTAGACATGGTCAAATCCATGGCCGACAAGCCAGTGATTTTGGCCTTGGCCAACCCCGAGCCTGAAATTCGCCCAGAGCTGGCCAAAGCCGCTCGCCCAGACTGCATCATTGCCACCGGGCGTTCAGACTACCCCAACCAGGTGAACAACGTACTGTGCTTCCCCTACATCTTCCGGGGTGCGCTGGACTGCGGTGCCACGACCATCACGGAAGAAATGAAGCTGGCCTGCGTGCGCCAAATTGCGGATTTGGCCAAAGCCGAAACCAGCGACGAGGTTGCCGTCGCTTACGCGGGCGAAGAGTTGGTGTTTGGCCCCGAATACCTCATTCCAAAGCCCTTCGATTCACGCCTGATTTTGCGCATCGCGCCTGCCGTTGCGGCCGCTGCTGCGGCCTCAGGCGTGGCCACACGCCCCATCACTGACATGGAGGCCTACCGCCAAAACCTATCTCGCTTCATTTACCAAACTGGCATCCTCATGCAGCCCGTGGTGAACGCCGCCAAGGCCGGTGCCAAAGCGCACAAGCGCGTTGCCATTGCCGACGGCGAAGACGAGCGTGCCCTGCGCGCAGCCCAACAGGCACTGGACGACAACTTGGCCACCCCCATTTTGGTGGGCCGACCCGCAGTGATCAGTGCGCGCATCGAAAAAGCATCTCTGCGCATGCGCGTGGGTGTGGACATTGAGGTGGTCAACCCCGAGGACGACCCACGCTTTAGAAGCTACTGGGAGCGCTACCACGCACTGATGGGACGCAACGGCGTCACCCCGGATATGGCCAAAGCAGCGGTGCGCCGCTCCAACACCATCATCGCCTCCCTCATGGTGGCCGTGGGCGATGCAGATGCCATGTTGTGCGGTTTGGTGGGTACGTATGAAACCCATTTGGAACGCATCAAAGATGTTCTGGGCATGGCCAAAGGTGCATCCACATTTGGCGCACTCAATGCGCTGATGCTGGAAGACCGCACCTTGTTCATCGCTGACACCTACGTCAACGAAGACCCCACCGCCCAACAGCTGGCCGAAATTGCAAGCATGGCCGTGGCACAAGTGCAGCGCTTTGGCATACCACCCAAGGTGGCGTTTCTGTCGCACTCCAGCTTTGGCTCCAGCAAGCGCGCATCAGCCAAAAAAATGCGTTTGGCACGCGATTTGTTTGCCGCGACCAACCCCGACATCGAATGCGACGGTGAGTTGCACGGTGACGCCGCTTTGTCTGAGCCCGTGCGTCAAGCCTACTTGCCCAGCACCACCCTCAGTGGCTCGGCCAATATCTTGATTTGCCCCAACTTGGACTCGGCCAACATTTTGTTCAACGTGCTCAAAATGACCTCCAGCGACGGCGTGACGGTTGGCCCCATGCTCATGGGTGCCAGCGTACCCGCTCACATCATGGACCCCTCGTCCACGGTGCGTCGCGTGGTCAACATGATGACTTTGGCCGCCGCCAACGCCGCGCAGCGCAGCAAGAGCTGACCAAGCACCGCACTGCGCCACCCCGCGCAGGCAGTCGAATAAAACAGGTGCATAGCGCGCGCTATGTGCCTGTTTTTATTTGCTATTACCCATTCGCCGCATACGCTTTTAGCCCCACCACAAGCGCCATCTCATGCTAAGGTGTGGCCCATGTCGATTTCACGGACCATCAGCACCGCCGCCTGCGCTTTAGTCACCGCCGCCCTCAGTGGCTGCGGCGTGATCGCAGCCTACCCACTCACCTCCGCCAGCTTGGGGGTGTGGGGTGTCACCGGCAAAAGCCCCACAGACCATGCCATCAGTGAAGTCAGCGGCAAAGACTGCGAACTCATGCGCAGCCTGAGCAACCGCGCGTTGTGCCAACCCGACCCGCAAGCGCCCGTGCAAGTGGTGGACAAAACAGAAATGCGCCGCGCAGCGCCCATCATCGCGCAGCAATAAGGCAACAACATGGCTCGGTAAGGGGCGATAAGTGGGGCGCAGTCAATTGCTTGCTGCAGCCGCATCGGGATAGACACCAGCACCCAGTAGCAGCCCTCAAGCCTGCCACACGCCCCAGCCCTGTGCGCGCAAGCGTATGCCCAAGTCCACCTCCATATACTGCGCATCCCCATAAGGCATGGGATTGAGCGCCTCAAACAGCTCGTACATCAACCGCTGGCCATATTGCAGCACGTACTTGTTGCCCTTCACACCCGCCATGTGCTGGTCAAAGCGCAAGTCTGGGTCCAAAAACGTCATGCCCACATACACGCACGGCTTGCCCGCTTGGTACTGCGGATTCGCGCGCATGAACTTGCGCTCAGCCTGCACCTGTGCACTGAGTTCAATCACGTAAACGTTGTGTCGCGCGCTCATCACACCAAGCCTAACGCAAACCCGTCTCTGCTAAACTGAGGCGCTCTCAAACACTGAGA
>JANREF010000256.1 GCA_030726195.1 Burkholderiaceae bacterium
CCGCTGACCTCTTGCATGCCATGCAAGCGCTCTCCCAGCTGAGCTATACCCCCACGGGTTGTTACATTTCACATCCGACTGTTGTCATCGTGCGCTGTAGCAAGCCTGCAAGTATAGAACACTTTTTAGGCTGCTTTGAGCTTGCCCACCACATTTTTTTTATCGAACAATGCGAGCATGGCGTCAACCGATGGCGTGTTGGGCGTGCCCAGCGTCAACACGCGCACGGGCATGGCCAACTGCGGCATTTTCAAGCCGTGCTGTGCAAGGGTTTGTTTGATGGCGCTGGCAACGCCCTCTTTGCCCCAAGCTTGCACATCGTCTAGTGCATCCAGTGCTGCAGCCAAGGTGTGCAGCGCAGGCCGCACTGCGTCGGTCACGTGCTTGGCCACGTCCTCGGCAGAAGGCACGGCATCTACAAAATAGGCCTTGGCCCAATCGGTCAGGGTGACCAGCGTGTCGCAGCGGTCTTTGAATAATGCGCAAATGCCAATGAGCCGCGCATCGACCGCAGCCTCAATGCCATCAAAGCTCAGTCGCTGGGCCACCATCGCAGCCAACACTTCGTCTGAGGTGGATTTGATGTGCTGCGCATTGATCCAACGTAACTTGGCTTCGTCAAACTGTGCGGCACTTCGGCCCAAGTGCTCTAAGTCAAACCACTGCAAAAACTGCTCGACAGAAAACACCTCGTCGTCACCGTGACTCCAACCCAAACGGGCCAAATAATTGACCATGGCTTGGGGCAAGTAGCCTTCGTCTCTGTACTGCGTGACCGCTTTTGCACCGTTGCGCTTGCTCATTTTTTCGCCAGCCTCGTTCAGCACGGTGGGCAGGTGTGCATAGGTCGGCGGCGTGTGGCCCAGCGCTTGCAAAATGTTGATTTGGCGCGGCGTGTTGTTCACGTGGTCGTCACCGCGAATCACGTGCGTGATGGCCATGTCCATGTCATCCACCACCACGCAAAAGTTGTAGGTGGGCGTGCCGTCTGGGCGGGCCACGACCAAGTCGTCCAACTCGGCATTGGCGATTTCAATGAGGCCTTTGACTTTGTCTGTCCAAGCCACAACGCCATCGGTTGGGTTTTTAAAGCGCCACACCGGGGCTACACCGTCTGGCACAGGTGGCAAGGTTTTGCCCGGCTCTGGACGCCACAGGCCGTTGTAGCGCGGCTTTTCTTTGGCCGCCATTTGCGCCTCACGCAGCGCATCGAGTTCCGCCACCGACATGTAGCAAGGGTAGACCTGGCCTGACGCTTTGAGCTGCGCCAGCACCTCACGGTAGCGATCCATGCGCTGCATTTGGTAGAACGGCCCTTCGTCTGGCGAGAGGCCCAGCCACTCCATGCCTTGCAAGATCACGTCCACAGACGCTTGCGTTGAACGTGCTTGATCGGTGTCTTCTATGCGCAAAATAAAGTCGCCGCCTTGGCTGCGTGCAAACGCCCATGGGTACAAGGCCGAGCGGATGTTGCCCAAATGGATAAAGCCCGTTGGCGATGGTGCGAAGCGTGTGCGCACGCGCACGTCGTTGTGAGGTGAAGTCATGTATCAGGCAAGGGCTTGGGCCAGCGCGTTGGTTAAATCGTTTTGTAAATCTGGTGTGTGCTCAAGGCCCACGGCAACGCGGATCAAGGACTGGCCAATGCCAGCCGCATCACGCTGCGCCTCACTCAGTCGCCCGTGCGAGGTACTGGCTGGATGTGATACCAGCGTTTTTGTGTCGCCCAAGTTGGTGCTCAGCTTGGCCAACTGCAATGCATTGAGCGTAGCAAAGGCTTTGGCCCTGCCCTCTTGCGCGCTGTCGGCCTTGAGTGAGAACGACAGCACGGCACCACCCATGCCATGTTGCTGACGCATGGCCAACGCATGTTGGGCATGGCTTTGCAAGCCGGGGAAGTACACGCGCTCCACCGCTGGTTGGGTTTGCAGCCACTGTGCAAGAGCCAAGGCGTTGGCCGATTGGGCACGCATTCGGATGCTCAAGGTTTCTAGGCCTTTGAGCACCACCCATGCATTGAATGGCGACAGCGTCATGCCAGCGCTGCGTATGACCGGACTGAAGACCTTGTTCACCAACTCGTCACTGGCACACAAAGCACCCGCCATCACGCGACCTTGCCCGTCCAAGTACTTGGTACCCGAGTGCACCACAATGTCGGCACCCAGCTCGATGGGGCGCTGCAACGCCGGCGTAGCAAAGCAATTGTCCACGGCCAGCCATGCACCGCAGGCACGGGCGATATCGGCCAACGCTGCAATGTCGCAAACGTCGGTGAGCGGGTTGGTTGGGGTTTCGGCAAACAGCAGCTTGGTGTTGGGCTGCACCGCGGCGCGCCACTCATCGGCGTTGGTTTGCGACACAAAGGTGGTGCTCACACCAAACTTGGCAAATTCGGTGCCTATGAGTTTGATGGTGGAGCCAAACATGGAGTGTGAGCAAATCACGTGATCGCCACTCTTGAGCAAGCCCATGCACATCAACAAAATGGCCGACATGCCGGTGGACGTGGCGATGGCCGCCTGCGATCCTTCCATGGCCGCCAAGCGCTGCTCGAAGCTGCTCACCGTTGGGTTGCCCAAACGCGAGTAGGTGTAGCCCTCCTCCTCGCCAGCAAAACGCGCAGCGGCCACTTCGGCACTGGGCTGCACATAGCCACTGGTCAGGAACAAGGCCTCGGCATTTTCACCGTATTGGCTAGGTGCCATGCCCGTGTGCTGGGCGTGCGTATCCGCATGCCACATGGCGCTGCGGGGCACTGCTTGGTCATCTGCTGCACTCATGCGTCAACCTCTGCGCTGGTATCTTCAATGCGTTCACCCCGCAGGCGCGCGATGTCACTGGCGTTGATGTCGCCCGTGCAATACACACCATCAAAACAGGATGCGTCAAAACCATCGAGCTTGGGGTTGAGAGAGGCCACGGCTTTTTTGAGGCCGTTGACGTCTTGATAAATCAGGGCATCGCATCCAATAACAGCGCAAATTTCGTCCACGGTTTTACCGTTGGCCACCAGCTCTTCGGCGCTGGGCATGTCGATGCCGTACACGTTGGGAAAGCGCACCGGCGGTGCAGCGCTGGCCAAATACACACGCTTGGCACCTGCGTCGCGGGCCATTTGCACAATCTCGCGGCTGGTGGTGCCGCGCACAATGGAGTCGTCCACCAACAACACGTTTTTGCCCTTGAACTCGGATGCAATCACGTTGAGCTTTTGGCGCACAGAGCGCTTGCGCACCGACTGTCCGGGCATGATGAAGGTGCGACCCACATAGCGGTTTTTCACAAAACCTTCGCGGTAGGGCTTGCCCAGCATATGAGCCAGCTGCATGGCGCTGGGGCGTGATGACTCCGGGATTGGAATGACAGAGTCAATCAAATCAGGCGACACAGTAGAGATCACGCGCTGCGCCAAGGTCTCACCCATATTGAGGCGAGCTTGGTACACAGACACGCCATCGAGCTGCGAATCTGGCCTAGCCAAGTACACAAACTCAAACAAGCAAGGGTAGCTGGCCGACTGCTCGGTGCATTGCTGGGCGTGCACTTGTCCTTGCATGTCTATGAACACGGCCTCACCCGGGCCAATGTCACGCACGAACGTATGGCCAGTGCCCTCTAGGGCTACCGACTCGCTGGCCACCATGGCCGTACCCTCGCCTTGACCCAAGCACAGCGGCCGGATACCAAACGGGTCGCGAAAGGCCAGCATGCCGTGCCCGGCAATCAAGGCCACCACTGCGTACGAGCCCTTAAGACGCTTGTGCACACGGGTCACAGCGGCAAATACATCCGACGGCTTCAAAGGCAAGCCACGGGT
>JANREF010000257.1 GCA_030726195.1 Burkholderiaceae bacterium
CACGCCAAAGCCGGTCTCGTGCAAGCTTGTACAAAAATCGGCCGCAGCGCTGGGTGACTGAAAGTCAACAATCGGTAGATGCATGGTCTGGTCTCTCAAACGCTGCTGTGTCTATGCGGCGGTGCAACGGCTGCGTCTTGTCTTGAAGCAACACCAACGCTATCCACCTGACCCACAACAGGCTTGAGCCACGCCTTATCCATCATGGTGGCTTCAAACAAGGCCAGACACGCGGGCGCGTCCACCCGCATGCACACGGTCGTGGCAGGCCGCCCCTCAGCCCAACCCATTTGTGGGTATTGAATGTGAGCGCGCCTGTTCATCATGGTTTGGCCATTGGCAATACCGTCCACCGCCACGCGCACCACGCCACGCTCGGTCTCAAACAGCTGCGGCGCGACCACGTACACAAACGCCAACAAATCGTGCGCAAAACAACCTTTGCGTTGAATGCTGGCATGCACGCCGGTATAAAAGTCTGCGTAAAACGCCACCGCATGACGCAGCGTGTCTATAGCCGGGTGTTGATGATGACGGGCCATGGCGTCAAACAGCGACAACTCTGTCACAACCCTGTGCGTGACATCCAAGCCCACCATGGTGAGCTGAAAGCCCGCCGCGAACACCTGCTCTGCCGCATGCGGGTCGTTCCAAATATTGGCTTCCGCAACGGGCGACACATTGCCTGGCTCCGCCACGGTGCCGCCCATGATGACCACCTCGCGCAACAACTGCGGCAAGGTCGGCTCTAGACGCAACGCCGCGCACACATTACCCAAAGGCCCAACCGCCACCAAGGTGATCTCGCCGGGGTGGGCGCGGGCCATGTCCACAATGAACTGCGCGCCGCTGCGCGGGTCTAGTGCGCGGCTGGGCACGGCATGGCGTATGGGCTGGTTGCCCAAACCATCGCGGCCATGAATGAAGTCAGGCGGTGCCTCGCTGGGCTTGACCAAGGGCGCAGCCACCCCCTTGGCCACAGGAATGTGCGCGTAACCCGCCAACGCGCTCAGGTACAACGCGTTGGCTGCAGCTTGCTCCACGGTGACGTTGCCAAACGTGGTGGTGATGCCCACCACATCCAGCCCCGGATGCGCCAACGCGAAGTACAAGGCCATGGCGTCGTCCACGCCGGGGTCTGTGTCGTAAATGATTTTGATGGGGGTCATGCTGGCGAGTTGTGTGTTGTATCTGTGTTTGTATTTGTATTTGTATTTGTATTTGTATTCTGGGTGTTGCTTGTAGCGGCCACTGTACGTTGGTTGCCAGACATGCCTGCCACGCGCGTTACACCTGCCACGTGTTGTGACAATACGCCCGCAAAGCCGCCACTGCATCTGCTCGCCCGGCTTGCGCATCTTGCGCCAGCAATTGCGCCACCGCCTGCGCCGTTGGAATGCTGCTTTGCGCACCCAACTGCGTGCAGGCCAATGCACCTGCTGCACTGGCCCAGCGCAGCGCTTGCGCCATGTCTTGCCCCTGCGCCAATGCAGCCGTGAGTGCACCACAAAACGTGTCGCCCGCGCCCGTGCTATCCACCACCGCCACCTCAAACGCAGGCTGCACCAACAGTGTGTCTTGCACCCACGCACAACAGCCACGTGTACCCAAAGTCACCACCACCGTGGGCACAGGCACAGCGCGTAAAGCCGCCGCTATGCTGCTGGGCTGCGCACCCGTGTGGGCTCGCACCACCTCCAGCAATTCGCCTTCGTTCACCACCAACACATCCACATGGCTTAGCAACTGTGCGCCCAACGCTTGCGCGGGCGCGGCGTTGAGCACCACTTGCACACCAGCGCCATGCGCTATACGGGCGTAAGCATCCACTGTATCCAGCGGGGTTTCCAGCTGCAGCAGCACATGGCTCACGCCGTCTAAAGCCGGCAAGTGCTGCGGCTGTAGAGACGCGTTCGCGCCGGGCGCAACCGTGATGGCGTTGTCACCGTCATCCGACACACAAATGAAGGCGCAGCCCGTGGGCTCAGCGCTGGCCACTGTGTGCAACACCACACCCGACTGCAGCAGCGAAGTGGCAATAGGCTGGGCAAACGCGTCGTCGCCCAAGGCCAACAACATGTGCGTAGGCGCGCCACCGGCGCGTGCGCAGGCCACCGCTTGGTTGGCACCTTTGCCACCAGGAAACGTTTGAAACGCCTGACCCAACACCGTCTCGCCTGGCGATGGGATATGACTGGCGCGCACCACAAAATCCAAATTGGCAGACCCAGCCACAAGTATCATCAGGCACTCCCATCCATGTGTTGTTCGAAACGCTCACCCGTCGTCGCACACACCGGGATGTACGACAGGAAATTATGCCCGCGTGCATGCAAGCCCTTGCGGGTGCTGAGCACGTACCCAGCTTGCAGACACCGCCAACTGCGCCACCGCCTGAGCACACACACGTGATTCACCACTACGACTTATTGGCACTCGGGGCCGCCACGTGCTGGGCAGCCAGCGGCATGTTGTCGGCCACGCCCAGCAAAGCACTGGGCGCAATTGCGTTTGTGCGCTGGCGCATGATGACGGTGGCCTTGTTGCTGTGGGCGCTGGTTGCCATGTTCAGCACCTTGCCACCCCTGGCCCTACACAGCTGGGGCGTGATGATCGCCAGTGGTTTGGTGGGTATTTTTGTGGGCGACACCTTGCTGTTTGCCGCCATGAACCGATTGGGGCCAAGGCGCACAGGTGTGCTGTTTGCATCGCACGCTTTGTTCAGCGCCGTGTTGGGCTACTTGTTTTTGAACGAGCGCTTGGGCCTGCAAGCCTACGTGGGCGCAGGCATCACGGTTGCTGGGGTGATGGTCGCTGTGGCCTGGGGCAATGGCAAGCGCCCGTCAAGCAACAGCCAAGCGCCCGACTGGGACACCACACCCAGCACCGCAAGCGGGGTGAGCTTGGCACTGCTGGCAGCCCTTGGGCAAGCCACAGGCGCGCTGATTGCAAAACCCGCCTTAGGCTCGGTCATAGACGGCGTACACGGTAACGTGGGCTTTGACCCCATGGCCGCCTCGGCCGTTCGCGTCACCGCAGCCGTGAGCGCGTTGTGGGTATGGCGCTGGCTCAACCCGCGCGTGGCGGGTGCGCAGTGCGCACTCACTTGGCCGCTGCTGCGACAAACGGCGGCCAGCAGCTGGGTGGGCATGGGGCTTGGCATGGGTTTGCTGCTGTGGGCGCTGCGCGACGGCCCCGTGGGCAGTGTGGGCGTGTTGTCCGGCCTGTCGCCTGTACTGATACTGCCCATGCTGTGGTGGAAGCTAGGCCGCGCACCCGCCGCTGGTGCATGGCTGGGCGCACTGATCGCTGTGCTGGGCACGGCCCTGGTGGTAGCACGCTGATTCGCGTGCCGGCACAACACCCAGCCCCCGCCCTGTAGCCAAGCGCGCGGGCCAGACGAGCCCGACTCCGTGCGCCCCACTTTACACCCCATTGACCAAGCCTTGCTCAAGCGCTCGTGGCGCAGCCACATGCCGTGCCACCCAAGACGCACAGCACGACACCGCGACACCGGCCCAAGGCTGCATGCTCGCCGAGTCCTACGGCTGCTCCTGCGCGCCCCTACCGACACGAGGCGCTGTCAGCACCCCAGCCCCCCCGCCAACCCTCGGGCAATCCATACTAAAAATACTTTTTTAGTACTATATTATTTGCAAAATGAGTTATTCATAGTTGGAAGTGAATGATGTGCGATTACAAAAAAACCATGAGGAGACGGTCATGAAAAAACGGCTACTGAGTTTCGCAGCGTCTGCTGCGTTGTTGAGCATGGGCGCGCAGGCCCAGTCGGTTGAGTTTAAAAATATCTATTCGC
>JANREF010000258.1:0-2886 GCA_030726195.1 Burkholderiaceae bacterium
GCGTGGGCGTGATGTTTTATGTGCTGCTCAAGCTGCGCGCCATGCTGCGCGAAGCTGGACATTTTGACGCCAGCAACCAACCCAAACTCGACAGCTTGCTGCCCTTGGTCGCGCTGGGCACCGTGGCCGATGTGGTCAAACTAGACGCCAACAACCGCCGCTTGGTGGCGCAAGGCTTGAAGCGCATACGCGCCGGCCATTTGCCCTGTGGCATGGCAGCATTGTTTAAAGTGGCAGGTCGGCAATGCGATGTGGCCACCACGTTTGACTTTGGTTTTGCCGTGGGTCCACGCCTGAATGCCGCAGGACGCTTGGCCGACATGACCCTGGGCATTGAATGCCTCATCACCGACGACGCAACACGCGCCGACGAACTGGCCCAATCCTTAGACCAGATCAACCGCGAGCGCAAAAACATCGAAGGCCACATGCGCGACCAAGCGCTAGACATTGCACAGTCACTGATAGACGACGACGCCGAGCCGCCACCCGCCTTGTGCGTGTTTGACCCCGACTTTCACGAAGGCGTGGTGGGCATTGTGGCCTCGCGCCTCAAAGACAAAATGCACAGGCCCACCTTTGTGTTTGCCATGAGCCAGTCACCCGGCTGCGAGGACGAGCTCAAAGGCTCTGGGCGCTCTATTCCTGGCTTTCATTTGCGCGACGCGCTAGACCTGGTGGCCAAGCGACACCCTGGCGTGCTGCTGCGCTTTGGTGGACACGCCATGGCAGCGGGCTGCACCATCGATGCCGACCAACTCGACGTCTTTGACGAAGCCCTGCAAACCGTTGCCAGCGAATGGCTGGATGCAGCCACGCTCACGCGACGCATTGAAACCGACGGCCCACTGGACCCCAAGTTTCGCCACCCCGACGTGGTCGACCACTTGCACCAATCGGTGTGGGGTCAGGGCTTTGCGCCACCCGTGTTCAGTGAGGTGGTGGAGGTGGTGTCCCAGCGCTTGGTGGGCGAGAAGCACTTGGCACTCAAGCTCTTGCACCAAGGCCAACCCGTGGACGGCATTTGGTTCAGCCACACCGAGCCGCTGCCCAAGCAAGTCAAGCTCGCGTTCAGGCTGGATGCCGACGCTTGGCAAGGCCAAAAACGTGTGCGTTTTTTAGTGGAAGGTGCACAGCTGTGAACATGGACATCAACTTGAACGCCGACCTGCACTGCCACTCGACTGCCTCTGACGGCACGTTGGCGCAAGACGACTTGGCCCAACGTGCCAAAGACAACGGCGTAGCGCTGTGGGCCCTCACCGACCACGACGAAATCGCAGGCATTGATGTGGCCCAGCAAGCCGCGCGCGACCTGGGCCTGGGCTTCACCACGGGCGTAGAAATATCGGTGAGCTTTGCCGGTGTGACCGTCCACATTGTGGGCTTGGGCTTTGATCACAGACACCCCGACTTGGTCGCGGGCCTGGCTGCCACACGCGGCGGGCGTGCGCAACGCGCGCGCGACATGGCCGCCGAGCTGGCCAAAGTAGGCATCAAAGACGCCTACGAAGGTGCACTCCAATACGTGGGCAACCCCGACCTCATCTCGCGCACCCACTTCGCACGCCACATCGTGGACGTGGGCATGGCGCGCGATACGCACGACGTGTTTCGCAAATACTTGGCCGACAACAAACCCGGCTTTGTGCCGCACAAGTGGGCCGCACTGCGCGACGCCGTGAGCTGGATCACAGGCGCAGGCGGCGTGGCCGTGATTGCCCACCCCGCACGCTACGGCTTATCGCCCACGGCAGAGTACGCGCTGTTCAGCGAGTTCAAAGCACACGGCGGCCAAGCGGTAGAGGTGGTCACAGGCAGTCACAGCGAAGCGGAGTACATCAAGTACGCCGACACCGCGCGTGAATTTGGACTCATGGCCTCGCGCGGCTCAGACTTTCACAGCCCCACCGAAAGCCGCATTGACTTGGGCACGCTGCCTCCATTACCCAAAGGCTTGACGCCGGTGTGGTCGGTGCTTCGCACGCATTGACGGCCAAACGGACAACAGGATCGCCAGTCAAACTAGAAGTGAACGCAGCGATCACTACGCCCGCCGGCCACCAGTGACTTTGCGCGCAAAGTCGGCTTAAATAGCAACCACCTATGCCCCAGTATTTCGAAGTCCACCCCCACAACCCACAGCCGCGCTTGTTGACGCAGGCGGTGGAGTTGATCAAGCGCGGCGGTGTCTTGGCCATACCAACCGACTCCAGCTACGCCTTGGTGTGCCAACTCGATGACAAAGCCGCCGTGGACAAGCTGCGCCGCATTCGCCAAGTAGACGAGCGCCACCACCTCACGCTGCTGTGCGCCGACCTGAGTGAGCTGGCCAGCTACGCCAAAGTCGATAACCAGCAATACCGTCTGCTCAAGCTGGCCACGCCCGGTGCCTTCACCTTCATTTTGGATGCCAGCAAAGAAGTGCCACGCAGGGTCAGCCACCCCTCTCGCAAAACCATTGGCTTGCGCGTGCCCAACCACAACGTGGTCCACGAACTGCTGGCCTTGTACGGCGCACCCCTGTTGGGCACCACACTGATCATGCCCGGCGACACCCAGCCCCTGAACGAGCCCGACGAGATACGCGAGCAGCTGCGTCACGCGGTGGATGGGGTGCTGGACGCAGGCGCGTGCACCCTAGAGCCCACCACGGTGCTAGACCTGACACCCATGCGCACTGGCGGTGCGCCCGAAGTGGTGCGCGACGGCGCGGGCGACTGGCGCGCCTTGGGGCTTGAAGCCTAAGTATTGAGGCCTATGACTTGACACTCCCTGAATGAAGCCCGTCGCATTAGGCCTGCGACTCCAAGTCTTTTGGCTGGCGCGTTGTCCTTCTCCTTGGCCTTGTCCTTGCCCTGCGGCACGCTCCCTTTTTAGTCTCTG
>JANREF010000258.1:2896-3812 GCA_030726195.1 Burkholderiaceae bacterium
GAAGCCTAAGTATTGAGACCTAAGCATGAAGGCCTCAGCACGAAGGCCTAATGATTGAGGCCTATGGCTTGACACCCCCTGAATGAAGCCCATTACATGAAGCCCATCGCATGAGGCCTGCGACTCCAAGTCTTTTGGCTGGCGCGTTGGCCTTGGCCTTGGCCTAGTCCTTGCGGCACGCTGCCTTTTTAGTCTCTGTTGTTTAAAGTTTTTGTAATTGAAAGTTTTTGTTTTTAGGTGCTTGTTGTGAGGTTTAAAGCGCCGCGCACCACCTCACGCAAACTCGGCTGTCTCTAAGCGACAATAAGCCTATGGACTTCGATATAGCCAACCTGATTCAAACAGTTGCCATCTACGCACTGCCCGTTTTGTTTGCAATCACCTTGCACGAAGCGGCGCACGGCTACGCGGCCCTGCGCTTTGGCGACAATACGGCGGCCATGCTGGGTCGCATCACACTCAATCCGCTCAAACACATAGACCCGGTCGGCACCATTGCCATGCCCCTGATCTTGTATTTCGCAACGGGTGGCGCGTTTTTGTTTGGCTTTGCCAAGCCTGTGCCCGTGCGTTTTGGCCAGCTGAACAACCCCAAACGCGACATGGTGTGGGTGGCCTTGGCGGGGCCAGCCTCCAACTTCGTGCAAGCCATACTGTGGACGGTTGGGTTTTACGTGCTCATCGCCGCCGGCATCGAGGAGCGTTTCTTTTTTGAAATGTGCCAAGCCGGCTTGCTGGTGAACTTGGTCATGTTTGCCTTCAACTTATTCCCGCTGCCACCGCTGGACGGCGGGCGTATTTTGGTGGGCTTGCTGCCCATGCGCGCGGCCATGGCCGTGTCGCGCGTAGAGCCTTGGGGCTTTTTTATTGTGATGGCCTTGGTGCTGGCCGGCATCGTGAGCGACTGGTGGCTGCG
>JANREF010000259.1 GCA_030726195.1 Burkholderiaceae bacterium
TTCGCATCTTCGGTGCGCTTGCGAATGAGGGCGATCAAGTCGGTGAAGCGCTGGCCTTGCACCACCACGTGGCCGCGTCCAGCGGCGCTGGCTTGTTGCCAGTCGCCGGCACAAATGGCGTTGAACAGGCTGCGGTGCTCGGCCAACGATTGGGCAATGCGATTGCTGATTTGCAGTTGCATGCGCCGGTAGGGCTTGAGGCGGTTTTTCAGTTGCAGGGTTTGCTGCAACAAATAGTGGTTGCCGCTGGCCTTGTAAATGAGATGGTGAAACAGCTCGTTGGCGCGGTAGTAGCTGTTGGCGTCGCCCTGGCTGGCCTCTAGCTCGCACATTTCCACGGCTTGGGCCAGTTCGGCGTGCATGGCTTTGGTGGCGTGTTTGGCCGCCAAACTGGCGCACATGGCCTCCAGTTCGGCCATGACTTCAAACATTTCCATCATGGTGTTCACGCCCAGTGCGGCCACGTAGGTGCCGCGCTTGGGAAACACCTCCACCAGGCCGCTGGCTTCAAGTTGCTGCAAGGCTTCGCGCACGGGGGTGCGTGACATGTCAAAGGTGCGTGCAATGTCTTCCACGTACAGCTGCGCGCCGGGCAGCAGCCGTCCTTCCACGATGTCGTCTTCTAAATGCTCGCGCACCAGCTGCACGCGGGATTGCTTGGCCGTGTTGCCCCGCGTTTTGCCCTGTGAGGTGCGCGTGTCGTTGCCCAAGTCTGGCGGTGAGCCCATGGGCGAGCCAGCGGGTGAGCCAGTGGGTGTGGCGTTGGTGGTCAGCTTGTTTGTCTCGGTTGTCATCATGGTGACTGTACCCAAAGTCGATCAAGGGAAAACGATAGCTTTGCCTGGTTTTGTTACATATATCATGGCGACTCTTTTATACAACATGGATTGGAGACACGATGAAATTCGCAATCAAGTCAGTGGTTTTAGCTGTTTTAGGCGCCGGTGTCATGGCCGCCGCGCATGCCGATGTGGTCCTCAAAGCATCGCACCAGTTCCCCGGCGGTAAGGGTGACGTGCGCGATGAGATGGTGCAAATGATTGCTCGCGAAGTGGCTGCGGCCAATGTGGGCCTGACCATCAAAGTGTTTCCAGGTTCTAGCTTGGTCAAGCCCAAGGAGCAGTGGAAGGCCATGTTGACCGGCCAAATCGACATCACGTCGCTGCCACTGGACTACGCCTCAGGCTTTCACCCTGAGTTTGGCGCGACCCTGATGCCCGGCTTGGTGAAGAACCACGCCCACGCACGTCGCATCAACGACTCCGCTTTCATGAAAGACATTCATGACGTGATCAACAAAGGCGGTGTCGATGTGTTGGCCAACGCTTGGTTGGCAGGCGCATTTGGCGGCAAGGACAAGTGCATCATCGAGCCCAAAGACGTCGAAGGCATGAAAGTGCGCTCCGCAGGCTCTACCTTCGCTGAAATGTGGGCGGGTGCGGGCGCCTCGATTGTGTCCATTCCCTCTAGCGAGGTGTACAACGCCTTGCAACAAGGCGTGGCACAAGGTACCGATACCTCTGCAGGCAGCTTCGTGTCGTTCCGCTTGTACGAGCAGCTACAGTGCTTGACCGCACCTGGCGACGAAGCGCTGTGGTTCATGTACGAGCCCATGCTCATCTCCAAGAAGGCCATGGCCAAGTTGAACGATGCCCAGAAAAAGGCCTTGATGGACGCGTCTGCCAAAGCCGAGGCCTACTTCGAGTCTGAGTCTAAGAAGCTGGACGAGAAATTGGTGGATGCCTTTACCAAAGCTGGCGTGAAAGTGGCCTACATGACCGCTGCCCAAGCCGATGCATGGCGCGCTGTAGCCGCCAAGACGTCTTACAAAAACTTTGGTGAAAAAGTACCGGGCGGCCAAGCGTTGATCGACAAAGCATTGGCTGTGAAGTAAATCCAGCCACGTTCAACACAGACAGATCAATTCCATCTCACCAATGCGTTAACCGGAGTAGGGCGCTTGAATCAAGTTTACAAATGGGTTTGTCGTGCATCGACAGCCGCAGGCATTTTCTCTGCCGGGCTGATGTTGCTGGCGGTCGTGGTGGTGTGTCACATGGTGTTTGTCAGGGCGGTGCTCAACGAGTCATCGATTTGGCAAACCGAGTTTGTGACCTACTCACTGATTGCCGCGACCTTTCTTGGTTCGCCCTACATCTTGTTGACGCGTGGCCATGTCAACGTCGACTTGCTGCCCATTTTGCTGGGTGATGTGGGTCGACGCCGACTGGCTTGGGTGGCGTCTTTGCTGGGCGCGAGCTTTTGCATGCTGCTGTTTTACAGCTCGCTGCACTGGTGGTGGGAGGCCTGGGACCTGGGCCTGACCACCCCTTCCATTTGGCGCGCGCGCCTGTGGATTCCTTATCTCAGTTTGCCAGTGGGCTTGGGCCTGCTGTGCTTGCAATACATCGTAGACATTTGGGCCTTGGCCGTTGGCAAATCTTCGCCATTCGCCCAAGCTGACATGAACTCCAACGCAACGAGCGCCTCATGAACCCCCTCATCACAGGCGCAATGATTTTTGCGCTCACGCTCATTTTGCTCGCCACCGGTATGCCCATTGCGTTTGCGCTGGGCGGTACGGCTTTGTTTTTCATGTGGCTCAACGATGGTTGGGCTGCGCTGACCTTTTTGCCAGAAACCCTGTTCGCGGGTTTGGACGACTTCACCCTGGCGTCCATCCCCATGTTTGTGATCATGGGCGCGGCCGTGGCGTCGTCGCGCGCCGGTAGCGACTTGTACGAAGCGTTGTCGCGCTGGTTGTACAAAGTGCCAGGCTCTTTGGTGATTTCCAACATTGGCGCGTGCGCCTTGTTTTCTGCACTCACAGGCTCGTCGCCTGCAACCTGTGCGGCCATTGGCAAGATGGGCATTCCGGAGATGCGCCGGCGTGGTTACGACGCCGACTTGGCTACCGGCTCTATTGCCGCTGGCGGCACCTTGGGTATTTTGATTCCGCCCAGCGTGACCATGATTTTGTACGGCATTGCCAGTGAAACATCCATTGGCGCGCTGTTCATTGCCGGTATTTTGCCGGGCTTGTTGCTCACCTCGTTGTTCATCGCTTGGGCCTTGTTCCTGAGCTGGAAGCGTGGCAACACGCAAGTGTTTTCTGGCCAAAGCTACACCTTGATGCAGCGCCTAGAGCTCATGCCCAAGTTGCTGCCGCTCATGGCGGTGATTGTGGGTGTGATTTACGCGCTGTACGGCGGTATTGCCACCCCGTCTGAGGCCGCTGGCGTGGGTGCGGCGCTGTGCTTGGTCATGGTGTTTGTGATTTACCGCATGTGGACCGTCAAGGACTTGTGGCACATCATGCGCGACGCGCTGCGCGAGTCTGGCATGTTGCTCATGATCATTGGCATGTCCGTGCTGTTTGGCTACGCCATGTCATCGTCCTTGGTCACGCAAAGTGTGGCCACTGCCATTGCCGAGCTGGACGTCAACCGCTGGGTGTTGTTGGGTGCCGTGAACGTGTTTTTGTTGGTGCTGGGCTGCTTCTTGCCACCAGCGGCCATCATTCTCATGACCACGCCCATCATCCTGCCCGTGATCACGGCAGCCGGTTTTGACCCCGTGTGGTTTGGCGTGATGCTCACCATCAACATGGAGCTGGGTTTGATCACACCACCCGTGGGCCTGAACCTGTTCGTGATCAACGGCATCACACCAGACGTCAAGCTCACCACCATTTTGCGCGGCGCTTTCCCATTCATGTTGTGTATGGTCGTGGCCATGGTGCTGCTGTGCTTGTTCCCCGGTATTGCGACGTGGTTGCCACAGGTGTTGATGGGGTGATG
>JANREF010000260.1:0-2133 GCA_030726195.1 Burkholderiaceae bacterium
GCCACACGGCCAGTGTGTTGGGCGTGGTGATGGTGCCATTGGCGCTGAGACGTTCGGCTGTGGTGTTGATGGTCTCGCCTGAGGCCAGTGCGTCTAAGAATGCATCTTCGCCTGGGTCTAAGGTGCGAAATTGTGGGTTGTAGCCCATGCGCCACACCATCAAACGCGCGGGCTGCGCCAAGTCTGTGGCCTCAGGTACTTCTTCGTCGTTGGCAATGGCTTGCCAAATTTTGACCACGTTGGTGGTGATGGTGCGCAGCACGCAGGTGGGGTGCAACACGTTGGCTTGATCCAGAGCCTGCGACAACGCATGCGGTGCTTGCGCGCTGAGGGCGGGGCTATCGGCGGCGTCAAAACGTTTGCGCAAGTCCCAGTCGAGCTGCGCAAGCTCTATCAGAGCATTGGCGCCGGGAAAGAGGCTTGCCAAGTAGTCGGGTAGGCCGTCGCCGTAGTCGCCCAGCGAGCGCACCACTGGTGGGTGCGTGACGCCAAAGGCTTTGGCCACCATTGCAAAGTCGTCTGAGCCCACGTACAGGTTGACGCGTTCAAAGCTCTCGGCCAATGCTGCCGCCAAGCGCGCTCGGTACGCGAATCGGTACACACCTGCGCGGGTTTGCGCCTGTTCAGCCGTGTCGGCCACCACCCAGTCCGCTGCGGGGGCTACACGTGGCGTAAGCACGTGCTTCACCATGGACGCTTGGCTGTCTCGCCACGCGAGCTCGGGCGATGCGGGCCAGGCGGGGGACGCTGGCGAGGCCGGTGCTACTGTTGGAGCTAATGTTGGTGCAAAGGTTGTTCCTACTGTCGGTGCTCTTGGCGCCGCAGCTGCAGCCTGCGCCTCAAGTGCCGCAGACCGCTTGGGCGCGCCTGCGTGCTGTGCTACCACCTCGCGCGCGTGGGCCAACTCTTCCAATAAGTCAGGTAACGGTGGTACGTCGTCGTCGCGCTCAATCATGCTGGGCACGTGGCCCCAGCGTTGACAGGCTTGGGCGAACAAGTCCCAGACGGCGTCACACACGGGGTGGTCGTGCGTGTCAACGATCAGGTCGTCTTGGTAGGAGTGGCCCGCTAGGTGCATTTGCTGCACGCGCTCACCGGGTATGGCGTCAAGGTAGGTGATGGGGTCGAACCCATGGTTGACGCTGCTGACATAAATGTTGTTCACATCGGCTAACAACAAGCAGTCGGCTTGTTCGACAACGTAGCGCAAAAAGTCCCACTCGGTGGTGACCGAACAGCGGTAGGTGATGTAGCTGGAGACGTTTTCTATCACCAAGCGGCGCTGCAACACATCTTGTGCTTGCTGAATGTGGTCAATCAAGTGGCTAGCGGCAGCCTCGGTATAAGGCATGGGATACAGGTCGTGCAACACTTGCCCGCGCCAGCCGCCCCAGCACAAGTGGTCAGATACCCACATGGGTTGCACCCGGTCTGCCAATGCCTTCACACGGCGCAGATAGGCCTTGTCCAAGCCGTCGGCACTGCCTATGGACATGGCCACACCGTGCATGGCCAGTGGGTAGTCTTGGCGGATGGTGTCGAGTACGGCCAGCGGTTTGCCGCCGTCCACCAAGTAGTTGTCTGTGATGATTTCCAGCCAATCCACAGCTTGTGGAGCGGCGAGAAAGTCGTTGTAGTGCTCGGTACGCAAACCCAAGCCTAGGCCCGCGTGGCGGTTGGCAATCATGAGGGTGACCTCTCAGGTGGTGGGTGGTGTGCGAATGGCGACGCTAAGCTAAAAAGCGCGGCGCACCATTGAAAAAGCCCACGCACGCCTTGCGGCATAGCGTGGGCCCCAGCGATGCTGAAGTTCCCTAGAACTTACAGGTCGCCGATGACGCCGCCGCCAGACAAGCAAGAGGTTGCTGTGCGAGCTGAGAAGCCGTGGCCCTTGCAGCTGTTTTGGCCCTTACATGCGTTCGTGGCGGTTTTACAGTCGCCCGTGCCCTTGCAGCTGTTGACGTTGTAACAGTGAACGGTGTCGCTCGCAGCGACGGCCTTGCCTGAAGAACCAGCAGGCGCGTCTGCGGCAGATGCCATACCGGCCAATGCCAACGTCACTGCTGCTACGCCCATAGAGATGTGTTGCTTGCTCATGAATGAACTCCTGAATAATGAAAAGAAGTGAATAAA
>JANREF010000260.1:2233-3782 GCA_030726195.1 Burkholderiaceae bacterium
CCTACAATGAAACGCTAACTTTTAGGACTTGACCGTGACCGCATCGACCAACCATTTTGGATTTTGCACAAGCATTTGCACCACCATTCGCGCTTCATGCGTCGTGTGCGTGTGCACCTTGGCGACCGGCCTCGCGCACGCCGCCGACGCCACAACGCAAGCCATGCACGACGGTATGGCCGCGGCGCACCACGGTAGCCACAACAGCGCAAACAACACCAATGGCGACCCACACAGTGCCATGGGCCACCACAAGCATGGCGCTATGCAGCATGACGAGGTCAACATGCCCGGTTTGCGAGGCAAAGACACCACCGAGGCAGAGGTTGGTGACATGCGTGCCATGTTTCAGCAGCACACAGCTATAGAGCGTACTGTGACCAATTTACCCAACGGTATCCGCACCGTCACACAAACCGATGATGCACAGTTGCGCCCCAAGTTGGTGGGGCACGTGGTGAGCATGCTCGCGCGCATGCAAAGCAAGCGCAACCCGGAAGTCATCATTCAAAGTCCGACCTTGAACCCGCTGTTTGCGCGGGGCGATGAGATAAAAACAACGATTGAAATGTCGCCTACTGGCGTCATCGTGACGCAAACGGCTGCAGATCCGCAGTTGGTGGCGCTGCTGCAAACCCATGCCGCAGAAGTAAGCGACTTGGCCAAGCGCGGCATGCAAGCCGTGCACGAGCAAATGGGGCCCAACCACCACCGCTAAGCCCCGATGGATCTGGGCGCAGGCTGGCATAATTTCAAATTCTGCCAACGCGTCGTGTGTGTGTTGAGCGGCTCAGACGCAAACGAACCAAGACACCGCGACTCCCTTACCGAACTGGATCACAACATGAATACAACCCCCTCAGGCCTGCAATACGAAGACACCACAGTAGGCGCAGGCGAAGTCGCCGCAGCTGGTCAAGACGTGATCGTGCACTACACAGGCTGGCTGTTCAACGACGGCGTACAAGGCGCCAAGTTTGACTCCAGCAAAGACCGTGGTGACCCCTTTGTTTTTGGCTTGGGCGCTGGCATGGTGATTCAGGGCTGGGACGAGGGCGTGGCAGGTATGCGCGTGGGCGGTGCCCGCACATTGATCATCCCACCAGAGCTGGGCTACGGCGCACGCGGCGCCGGCGGCGTCATCCCACCCAATGCCACCTTGAAGTTTGAGGTGGAGTTGCTGGGTGTGCAGGGCTGAGTTTTATCGCTTTGCGAATCAGGTCGTCGCCGATGGCGCAGCGACTTTACGAACGTGAGACCTTGCACCCCAGGCTGCACCGCTTGCTAAGCGGTGCGCTGTTGTTCGGGCGTCTCGATGCAGACGTTCAGGTGATACATGGAAACGGATTGTTCGGCTGACAAGAAACGCAGGTGGTAGCGCGCCGACGAATGTGCGGCGCTCTTAACCGTGAGCGTTGGCCTCTCTGCGCACAGCAGGTATGACCAAGGCCAATACTGGCTTGCGACTTCGTGTCAAAGGTGGATGATTCGCGTTGGCCAGCGACTTCGATCTGAATCCACCATCGACCTGTTTTGGTCTTTTTTGGGG
>JANREF010000261.1 GCA_030726195.1 Burkholderiaceae bacterium
GGAACATGTTGCCCCCGCCAATCGCGCCACCAATACAGCACACCGCAAACACCACCGCCAAAAAGCGCCCCAAGCCAGGCTTGCCCTGCTCGGCCAAGCCCTGGCTCAGGTAGTACATGGGGCCGCCAGAGACGGTACCGTCAGCGTTTTGCTGGCGGTATTTAACGCCCAAGATGCATTCGGTGAATTTGGAGGCCATGCCCAGCAAACCAGCCAAAATCATCCAGAACGTAGCGCCCGGACCACCCAAGGACACGGCCACGGCCACGCCCGCAATGTTGCCCAAACCCACCGTACCCGACAAGGCCATGGTGAGCGCTTGGAAGTGCGAGGTCTCACCGGGGTCTCTACTGGGGCGCTCGCTGTAGTCGCCTTTGGTAAGCGACACGGCATGGCCGAAGCCACGGAACTGTATGAAACCGAAGTACACGGTGAAGATCAGACCGGCTGCAATCAGCCAGCCCACGATCAATGGAAAGCTGGTTTCACCAATTGGAATGGAATAAAAAACCAGACCGGCAATCACATTGGATATGGGTGCCACAGCGGCGTTGATGGCCGCATCGATGGTGCCGGCTTCTTGCGCCAGCGCTTGTGTCGCGCCAGCCGCCGCGGCCAGCGCAACGCCAGCCTTGGCTGCCGTCGCGCCTTTGTGTTGCATCACATGCATACAGTTCTCCTCAATTTACGTTGTACCCGTTGGTCACCGCCTAAGCAGCGTCAACGGGCGTTGTTGGTACCTCAATGCCACCATCAGATGCAAGTGGGCGCTTACGCACCAAAAAGCACATTAAGTAGTTATTAAGATTGCACCGCCGCATCATAAAGAATGATCAAGCATTTCTATAATTAGCATTTCTTATAGTTGACCGGGATTTTCCCTAGGCTTACCGTCTACCGTACAGACCAGTGGCACGCCAATGCTCAGACAAACAAGGCCACGTTGCCGCCCGCTGCGGCCGTGTTGGTGGTGAGCGTGTACTCGTTGCAAAAGCGCGGCAGGTAGTGAGGCCCACCAGCTTTAGGGCCCGTGCCGCTGAGGCCTTCGCCGCCAAAAGGCTGCAGCCCCACCACCGCGCCAATGGTGTTGCGGTTGATGTACACATTGCCCACACGTGCCATGGCGGCCATGGCTTGCGCCCGGCTGTCGATGCGCGAATGGATGCCCAAGGTCAAGCCGTAACCCAGCGCGTTGATCTGTTGCATCAACGCCGTGGGCGAGCCCGACCAGCGCACCACTTGCAACACGGGTGCAAAAATTTCCTCTTTCACATCGTCCAGCGATGCAATCTCGTAGGCTTGTGGCGCGACACTGTTGGGCATGGCTTGCGGGCCCATGTCCGCGGTAAACAAAGGCTTGGCGCGCGCTTTGAGACGCTCAATTTGCGCGCCGATGTTGGCGGCCGCTTCAGCGTCAATGAGTGGCCCCACGTCGGTGGCCAACGCCGCAGGGTTGCCCACGCGCAGCTGCTGTGTGGCACCGCGAATCATGTCGATCACGGTATCGGCCACCGCTTCGTGCACACACAAAATGCGGGTGGCAGAGCAGCGCTGCCCAGCGCTTCTGAACGCACTTTGCACCACGGCATCGCTCACCTGCTCGGGCAAGGCGCTGGAGTCGACAACCATGGCGTTCAAACCACCGGTCTCGGCAATCAATGGCACGATGGGGCCTGCTTTGCTGGCCAAGTTGTTCGCAATGGCGCGCGCCGCCGCCGTCGAGCCTGTGAACACCACACCCGCTACACCGGGCAAGCCCACCAAGCCTGCGCCTACGGTTTCACCCGCTCCGTGCAGCAACTGCAGCGCGTCTTTGGGTACGCCAGCCTCGTGGAATAAATCAACTGCGGCTTGTGCAATGGCAGGCGTTTGCTCCGCCGGCTTGGCCAACACGGTGTTGCCTGTGACCAAAGCAGCGCACACCTGGCCCGTAAAAATTGCCAGCGGGAAGTTCCAAGGGCTGATCGCCACCCAAGCACCCTTGGCACCGAGGCGAAAGGTGTTGGTCTCGCCTGTAATGCCCAGAGCGTGCGGCCAGCTGGAGGTCGCCGCACTGGACGACACAGGCATGGGCAAGGTGTGCTCCACCATGACACGCTGCGCCTCATTGGCGTAGTAACGCAAAAAATCCACCGCCTCACGCACCTCGGCCACGGCATCGGGCCAGGTTTTGTGGGCTTCTTTCACAACCAAGGCGCACAGTGGCACCATGCGCTGCGTCATCAAGTCGGCCACACGGTTCAGCGCGCCAGCGCGCTGTGCCACCGGCGTGTCGCGCCACACGGCAAACGCGGCCTGGCTGCGCACCATGGCTTGCACCAAGTCGGCCGCTGTGGCCTCTGGCAACACATTCACTCGGCAACCAGCCAAGGCGTCGAGGTAGGGCTGACGCCGCGCGGCTTCGGCGAAATCAACGCCCACGCTGTTGGTGCGTCCGGGGCCGTATATTTCTGAGGGCAGCGGCAGCGCCGCTGCGCGGGTGATGTGCAGTGGTGACGACAGCAGCTTGTCCATGCCCACCGACTCGTCTGCGAGCTGGTGCACAAACGACGAGTTGGCGCCGTTTTCCAACAAGCGGCGCACCAAATAAGCGAGCAAGTCGCGGTGTTTGCCCACTGGCGCGTACACGCGCAGCGCCACGTTGGCACCACTTTTGCCCAATTCGCGATACACGCCTTCGCCCATGCCGTGCAAGCGCTGCAGTTCAAAATGGCTGCGCTGCTCTCCCGCCATGTGCAACAGCGCGGCAATGGTGCCCGCGTTGTGTGTGGCAAATTGCGAATACAACACATCGGCACCGGCCAGCATGGCCTGCGCGCAAGCGAGGTAATGAATGTCGGTGTGGTGCTTGTGTGTGAACACGGGATAGCACGGCAAACCCAGCTCTTGCGCACGCTTGATTTCGGTGTCCCAGTAAGCACCCTTGACCAGGCGACACATGAGCTTGACCTTGTGCTGGCGCGCCACTGCAATCACGTGTTGCACCAGTTCCAAAGCGCGGGTTTGATACGCCTGCATGGCCAGCCCAAAGCCTGACCAGTGCGGCAAGTCGGTGGCGATGCGTGCGACCACGGCGTCAAATATACGCAGCGAGACCTCCAAGCGGTCCACCTCCTCCGCGTCCATGGTGAGGCTCACATTGGCCGCTGCGGCTTGTTCGCACAGCGTCCACACGCGTGGCAGCAGCTCGGCCATCACGCGTTCGCTGTTCACGTCTTCGTAGCGTGGGTGCAACGCAGACAGCTTGATGGAGATGCCGTCATTGGCGCGCACAGGCGCTTGGGCGTTGGCGTGCTTGCCCATGGCTGCAATGGCGTGTTGGTAGCTGGCCATGTAGCGCTGCGCGTCCTCTTCGGTGCGCGCGCCTTCGCCCAGCATGTCGTAGCTCATGCACACCTGCGTGAGACCACCGGCTTTCATGGCGTGGGCCTTGTCGCCGTCGCCGCGCTTGATGGCCTCCTCAATGGTTTGGCCCAGCACAAATTGGCGGCCCAGCAGTTGCAAGGCACGCACCGTCGCCCCCACCACTGTGCGCGCACCCAAGCGCGTGATCAGACTCGATTTGCCGTCCACATCGGGCAGCATCTTTTTAGACAAGCTCAAGGCTGCATCAGACAAGCGCGCCATGGCGCGGCGCTGCAACACGTGGTGCTCGCCCGCATCGTGCAAGTCGTGCGCCTCGATGTGCCCATCCTCGCCAGCGTCCACCACGGACTGGGCAAACTCACCGCGCCCCAATTGGTCTGCAGCCAAGGCCATGGCGGTTTCGACATCAGGCA
>JANREF010000262.1 GCA_030726195.1 Burkholderiaceae bacterium
TTGCTGATGGCGCGTTGTTCATCGGTCGGCAGCCTTTAAACCCAACCCGCGTGTGGCGGCGAATCTGGCCCGGAGTCGGCTGTTGAGGCGTGTCACATGGCCACTGACCGTTGGTTCGCACCGCATCGTAAATCTGTCATCAATTTGTCACATCAGCTGCGCAATATGACATTGACAGCGTTAGGCAGACACACGGGTGTCTTGTGCGCGCTGTATTGAATTTGCAAACAGGTGATGCGATGGCTCAGAAAAAATTAGTGCTCCCCAAACTGGCTGCGTTTCTAGACCGCGATGTGAGTCTGGTGGCCTTCAACGAACGTGTGTTCCATTGGGCCACACGGCGCGACATGCCGCTGCTAGAGCGGTTGCGGTTTTTGTGTATCGTGTCGTCAAATCTGGACGAGTTGTTTGAGGTGCGCATGGCCCCCCATTTGGCGAGCTATGTTGGCGATGTGAAAAAGCAGAGCTCTAAAACGGCTAGCTTTGAGTCGCTCAGTCAACGCATCCACAGCTTGGTGCAGCGCCAGTATGCCGCCTACAACGACGACTTGATGGCCGAGTTGGCCGCCAAAGGCGTACACGTGGTGGCCCATGGCCAGCGCACGCCCGCCCAGCGCCGCTGGGTGAAGCAGTACTTTGAAGCCAATGTCCAGCCCTTGTTGGTGCCCGTTGGCCTAGACCCCTCGCATCCCTTCCCGCAGGTCGCGAGCAAGTCTTTGAACTTCATTGTGCGCCTCAAGGGCGCGGACGCCTTTGGCCGCGAGAACGAGGTGGCCATTGTGAAAGTGCCACGCTCGTTGCCACGGTTTATTGCCATGCCGGGCATCAAAGGGCGTAAAGCCAAATTGTTTGTCTCCATATCCAGCGTCATTCGCGCGCATTTGGATGATTTGTTCCCTGGGCGGCAGGTGACCGAGTTCTCGCAGTTCCGGGTCACGCGCCACTCCGACTTGGCGGTGGACGAAGAGGAGGTAAAAAACCTGCGCACTGCCTTGCGCCAAGGTTTACAGCATAGGCATTACGGACGCGCGACGCGCTTGGAAGTATCCGCGGGCTGCTCAGACTTTTTGTCGGACTTGCTGCTGATGCAATTCAATGTGCCCGAGCAAGCGCTGTTCAGGGTGCACGGGCCTGTGAATTTGGCCCGTCTGACCCAGCTCATAGACATGTTGGACGAGCCTACGTGGCTGTTTCCCAAGTTCACACCGGGGTGGCCCAAGCAACTGACGTTGGGCCAGTCCTTGTTTGAGCGCATCAGCAAAGGGGACGTGCTGCTGCACCAGCCCTTTGAAAGCTTTGACGCCGTGATTGAACTGCTGCGCGAGGCGGTTAATGACCCCAATGTGTTGGCCATCAAGCAAACCATTTACCGGGCCGGTAAAGACTCAGAGCTCATGCGCTTGCTGCGCGAGGCGGTGCGCCGCGGCAAAGAAGTGACCGCGGTGGTGGAGCTCAAGGCGCGCTTCGATGAGGAGGCCAACATCAATTACAGCGAGTACCTAGAAGAGGTGGGCGCGCAGGTGGTGTATGGCGTGGTGGGTTTGAAGACACACGCCAAAATGCTGCTGATCACCCGGCGAGAGGGCGCGGTGCTCAAGCGCTACGCCCATTTGTCTACTGGCAACTACAACGCGTCTACCGCTCGCCTGTACACCGACTTGGCCATGATGAGTGCCGACCCAGCACTCACCCAAGACGTAGACCAAGTGTTTTTGCACTTGGCCAGTCAAAGCCGCCTGCCCAAGCTGAGCAAGATACAGATGGCACCGTTTCACCTGCAAAACGGCTTGCTGCACAAGATCGAGGCGGCGGGTGCCGCTGCCGCTGCAGGCAAGCCTGCGCACATTGTGGCAAAAATGAACTCGTTGACCGATGAGCGCTTAGCCAAGGCCTTGATGGTGGCCGCTCAAAACGGCGCAAAGATAGACTTGATCGTGCGTGGTGCTTGCATTGTGGCGGCGCAGTCGCCGGGTGCTTGCGAAAATATACGCTTGCGCAGCGTCATTGGCCGGTTTCTGGAGCACACGCGCGTGTACTACTTCGCTGTAGACGGCGTGCAAACGCTGTGGCTGTCCAGCGCGGACTTCATGAGTCGAAACATGCTGCGTCGCGTGGAAATCGCGTGGCCGGTTGACGACGATCACTTGCGCGCCCGGGTGCTCGATGAGTGCTTGGGGTTGTACTTGAGCGACACGGCCAATACTTGGGTGATGAACGCAGATGCGCAGTACGAGCTGGTTACAGGGGCCACCACCCACGTGGATGCGCATCAAGTGTTGATGCGCAAATACGGCTTAATTGCGTAACTGCCTAATTGCCTAGTTGCCTAGTTGTTTGATCACGGTGGTGGGCCTAGCCGACAGCCCTGTGCTCATCGCGCCTCGCTCGTTGCACATGGCGCCGTAGGGGCTAGCCGTTGGCGGCCCTGCCCGTCACATGACTGGTAGGGCTGTGCGCTGGCGGCTGCACACTGCCCGCGCGGCGTGCTCACATGACTTGAACTGTGAGTGGGTGCGCGCTGCGTGACCAGTGTTTCGTTTCCTCGTCCAGCAACCACATGGACTGCGGGTGGTGCTGCGCCCAGGTGTGGCTCACGTTGAGTTGGTAGCCCACAGGCGTGTGAGTCAGTTTTAGGGTGTGCAGGTCTGGCGTTTGTCGTGCGTGACACAAGGCGCATGCCAAACGCAAACACAGCAATTTGCTGCAAAAGCTGTCGTTGTCCAGCATGTCGTCTACTTTTTTAAGCTTGCCCCGTTGGCCCAGTACCAGTTGGCTCAAGACGTGCAGCTCATCCATGGAGAAGCCAGGGGCATCCACATGGTCCAGCAAGTAGGCGCCGTGCACGGGCGCGTCGTCGTGCGAGACGATGCTACCCACCTCGTGCAAACTGGCGGCCCACAGCAAGCGTTGTTGGGCGACGTGGTTCGCAAATTGCGTTGATGAGGCGGGCACGAGTTGCTCAAACAAATGCGCAGCTGTGTGGCGCACGCGGGCTGCGTGCTCACGGTCCACGCCAAAACGCTGCATGAGGTGGTCTACCGTTGCTTGACGCAGCTGGCCGGTTTGGCTGTCCCGCTGCACCAAATCGTGCAGCGCACCGTGACGCAGAGCACCTTTGGCCACTTGCATGGTCTTGATGTCGAACAGTTCAAAAATGGCTTTAAGCACGCTCACGCCGCCGCCAATGACGGGGCGACGGTCCGGCTTCATGCCAGGGAGGTCCACTGCGCTGCTGTGTTTGAATTTGCACAGCTTGGCAATCAGCCAGTCCAAGTCGGTGTGGCCGATGCCGTCTGCGCCGCGGCCATTGGCCCTGAGCACCTCTGCCACCGCGCCGACGGTGCCAGACGAGCCATAGGCCAATTGCCAACCGCTTTGATGGAAGGTGGTCAGCGCCTCGTCCAGCACGGCCTTGGCAGCCACGGTAGCGCGGTTGAAGGCGGCTGGTGTGAGCTGGCCCTGGGGGAAATAGCGTTGCGACCATGACACGCTGCCCACCTTGTAAGAGGCCAAGGCCTGGGCCTTTAGACCACGACCCAGCATGAATTCGGTAGAGCGCCCGCCAATGTCGACCACCAGTCGAGCGCGGTCATCGTCTGGCAAGTTGCGGGCGACGCCCTGATAAATGAGGCGAGCTTCTTCTTGTCCTGCAATCACTTCAATATCAAAGCCAAGGTGCTGTTGCCCGCGTGCCACAAACGCGGCCCGGTTGGTGGCTTCGCGTAGGGTTTGGGTGGCTACGGCCGTGACGTGCTCGGGGTTGAAGCCGCGCAGGCGCT
>JANREF010000263.1:0-5743 GCA_030726195.1 Burkholderiaceae bacterium
CACGGCACGATGTAACGCGTGTCGTTGGTGAAGTATTTGTTGTTGTAGTCGTAGTTGCCGTCGGGTGCTTGTATCAGAATCGCTGGCAAAGCCACAGCTGCCGCGCCCGTGCCCACGATGGGGCATGTCAACTCGTCACCACTGATGAACTGCTCGCACAACACTTCAGGGTCGTGCTGGGCGGCCAGCGCATAGGCCTGCGCGCACTGCTGAGCGCTGGTGACCTTGGTCAGGCCAATGGTGGAGCCTTCGCGCGCGGGCTTCACAATCATGGGCGAGCCCAGCGTGGCAAAGGCCTGCTCAGTCGCCTGCACGCTGTCCACCAACGCCCATTGCGGTGTGGGCAGCCCTTCTGACGACCAAATGCGCTTGGTCATGACCTTGTCCATGGCCACGCTTGAAGCCATCACGCCTGCACCGGTGTAGGGAATGCCCATCAACTCCAGTGCACCTTGTACGGTGCCGTCCTCGCCGAAACGCCCGTGCAGTGTGATGAAGCAACGCGCAAAGCCCTGCGCTTTGAGTTGCGACAAGTCTTGTTCGGCAGGGTCGAAGGCGTGCGCATCCACCCCTTGGCTTTGCAGGGCCGCCAATACGCCAGCGCCCGACATCAGCGAGACTTCTCGCTCGGCCGAGTAGCCGCCCATCATCACCGCCACCTTGCCCAATGCACTGGCATCGGGCAAAGGCCAACGCTGTGCGCTGTGGCTGCTCTTTGTTTCCTGTGTGCTGTTCATGCTCATGCGACCACCTGCTGTGCTGCGGCCAATTCAACGATCTGCGCAGGCACGCCCGCAATGCTGCCCGCGCCCATGCACAGCAGCACATCGCCCGCTTGCGCACTGGCCAAGGCAGCGCTGGCCAAGGTAGCGACATCCTCTACAAACTGTGGCTCCACCGCGCCGCTCACGCGCAGCGCTCTGGCCAGGGCGCGCCCGTCGGCTGCGACTATGGGCGCTTCGCCCGCGGCATACACCTCGGTGAGCAGCACGGCATCGGCCGAGCCAATCACTTTGACGAAATCCTCAAAGCAGTCGCGCGTGCGGGTGTAACGATGCGGCTGGAACGCCAACACCAAACGCCGTCCTGGGTAGGCACCGCGTGCGGCGGCCAAGGTGGCCGCCATTTCCACAGGATGGTGACCGTAATCGTCCACCACCGTGACATGGCCGCCTTGCGCCAAGGCCACATCGCCATACAACTGGAAGCGTCGCCCCACACCCGAAAATCCTGCCAAAGCCGCGAGTACATGCTCGTCACTCAGGCCTATCTCGTAGGCCACACCAATGGCGGCCAATGCATTCAGCACGTTGTGCTGACCCGGCAAATTCAGCACCACGTGCAAGTCTGGCAAAGCCTCTGGCATGTTGCGCTTGACGGTAAAGCGCATTTGTCCACCTGCGGCCACCACGTCTGTGGCTTGGAGTTGGGCGTCATCGCTCAGGCCATAGGTCACCACAGGCCTGGCGATGTCGGCCAAGATGTCACGCACAGCCGGGCTGTCCACGCACACCACGGCCGCACCGTAAAACGGCATGCGGTGCAAAAACTCTAAGAATGCTTTCTTCAAATTGCCGAAGTCGTGACCGTAGGTCTCCATGTGGTCGGCATCGATATTGGTGACCACGGACAAAATAGGCAGCAAGTTCAGGAAAGACGCATCCGACTCGTCGGCCTCCACCACGATGTACTCGCCTGTGCCCAATTTCGCGTTGGCGCCTGCGCTGTTCAAGCGCCCACCAATAACAAATGTCGGGTCTAGGCCGGCTTGCGCCAACACACTGGCTACCAAGCTGGTGGTGGTGGTTTTGCCGTGTGTGCCCGCAATCGCCACACCTTTTTTCATGCGCATCAACTCCGCCAGCATCACCGCACGGGGCACCACAGGAATGAGGCGCGCATGCGCTGCCATCACTTCGGGGTTGTCGGCTTTCACCGCCGTGGACGTCACCACCGCGTGTGCGCCCTCGATGTGTTCAGCCGCGTGTCCTACGTGAACGCTCGCACCCATGGCCTTCAAGCGTTGCACGGCCACACTTTGGCTCAAGTCGCTGCCTGTTACGCGGTAGCCCAAGTTGATCAACACCTCTGCAATGCCGCTCATGCCTGCGCCGCCAATGCCGACGAAATGGATATTTTTAATGACGTGTTTCATCACACGCACTCCTCCTGAGCCGCTTGCACCATCACGTGTGCGGCATTTGTTTGTGCCAGTGCGCTGGCCTTTATCGCGCAAGCCAACAGCTGTTCGCGCGTCAATCCCGCCAACCATTCGGCCAGCCACTGCGGGCTTAAATCGCGTTGTTGCACCAGCCAAGCGGCGCTGGATGCGGTCAAAAATTCGGCATTGGCCGTTTGGTGGTCATCCACCGCAAAGGGGAAAGGCACCAACAAGGCAGGCACGCCTACAGCAGACAGCTCCGACACGGTGCTGGCACCTGCGCGGCAAATCACCACATCGGCATCGGCCATCGCCGTGGCCACGTCGTCAATAAAGGGGCGCAAATCCGCGGCCACGCCGGTGTTGTAATAAGCATCGCGCAAAGCGTCTATGTGCTTGGCACCGCTTTGATGCACCACCTGCGCACGCGCATGCTCCGGCAGCAACGCCAGGGCTGCAGGCACGGTCTCGTTGAGCGCTTGCGCACCCAAACTGCCGCCCAACACCAAGACCTTGAGCGCACCGCTGCGGTTGGCAAAACGCTGCTCCGGTGGCAACTGCAGCATGAATTCAGCGCGCATGGGGTTGCCCACCCACTCGCCGCGCGTGAGCACATTGGGGAAGGCTGTGAACACACGCTTGGCGATATGCGACAGGTAGCGGTTGGCCATGCCGGCGATGGCATTTTGCTCATGCAACAACACAGGTACGCCGCACCACTTGGCCGCCAAAGCACCCGGTACGGTGATGAATCCGCCCAAGCCGATCACCACATTGGGCTTGACCCGCTGAACGATGCGTTTGGCTTGCCACACGGCTTTGAGTAACTTGAAGGGCGCATAGGCCAGCGTTTTGAGGCCTTTGCCGCGCACACCAGAGAACGCGACCAGCTCCATGGGTATGCCGTGGCTGGGCACCAAGCGCTGCTCCATGCTCGCGGGCGCGCCCAGCCAATACACGCGCCAACCTTTGGCTTGCAAATCTTTGGCCACGGCCAAGCCTGGGAATATGTGTCCACCCGTGCCACCTGCCATGATGAGTGCGCAGGGTTGCTTCAATGCGTTTAGGGCTGCGTTCATGTGCGCCCTCCCCGCATGAGCTGACGGTTCTCGTAATCGATGCGCAGCACTACGGCCAGGGCAATGAAGTTGAGCAAAATAGCCGAGCCGCCGTAACTCATGAGCGGTAGCGTCAAACCCTTGGTGGGCAGTGCACCCAAGTTCACACCAATGTTGATGAAGGCTTGAAACCCCATCCACATGCCAATGCCCTGTGCTACCAAGCCGCTGAAGACTTGGTCTAGCGCAATCGCTTGGCGCCCGATTTGCACAATGCGTCGGGTCATCCACATGAAGACCACAATCACAATCAGCACGCCGAGCAAGCCAAACTCTTCACCCAGCACAGCCATCAAAAAATCTGTATGCGCCTCTGGCAGCCAGCTGAGTTTTTCCACGCTGCCGCCCAAGCCCACCCCAAACAGTTCGCCACGGCCAAAGGCAATCAATGAATGCGACAACTGGTAGCCCTTGCCCAACGCATGCTCTTCACTCCAAGGGTCTAGATACGCAAAAATACGCGCGCGACGCCAGTCGCTCAGCCACACCATGGCGGCAAATGCACCAACGATGAGCGTGCTGAGCAAGAAGAACACTTTGGCGTTGACGCCGCCCAAGAACAAAATACCCATGGCGATCACCACGATCACCAAGAACGCGCCCATATCAGGCTCGGCCAGCAGCAGCACACCCGTCAACGCCACTGCCACGCCCATGGGCGTGACCGCACGCAAGAACTTCTCCTTGATGGCCATCTTGCGCACCATGTAGCTGGACGCATACAAGACCACCGCAAACTTGGCCAGCTCTGAAGGCTGGAAGTTGAGCAAACCCAGCGATATCCAGCGGTGTGCACCATTGACGCCCTTGCCAATGAAGGGCACCAAGACCAGCACCAGCAAGACCAACGCAAATACAAACAAGTGGTTGGCATAACGCTCCCACTTGATCATGGGCACCTGGAAGGCCAGCACCGCAGCCACCAAGCCCACACCAATGGCCACCACGTGGCGCAGCAGGAAATGGGTGGCGCTGTAGTTGGCAAAGCGCGGACTGTCGGGCAGCGCAATGGTGGCTGAATACACCATGACCAAGCCCCACAACACCATGGCCAGTACGGCCCACATCAGTGGCTTATCAAAGCCATGCTCTCGCACATCCAATGGGCGGCTGCGCACAAAGTCGCGGCTGTTCACGCGCACGGGAATGTGCTCGGGCGTGGGTGCAGCGCTTGCGCGCCCTCCAAACCAGCGCTCGAACAAGCCCGCGTTGTTGCTGTGTGCTTGCGTCATGACAAGTCCACCCCCGCATCGGCGGCCAACTCGGCCACCGCCTGCACAAACACTTGCGCGCGGTGTGCGTAGTTGTCAAACATATCCAAGCTGGCGCACGCTGGGGACAGCAACACTGCGTCGCCAGTTCGCGCTTGCTCTTGGCACAAACGCACCGCGCTGGGCAAGTCCGGTGCGTCGCTCAGTGGCACGCCAGCAGATGCAAGCGCGCTTCGTATGGCCTGCGCATCCCGGCCCATCAAGACCACTGCGCGGGCGTAATGCGCCACAGCTGCACACAGTGGTGTGAAGTCTTGGCCTTTGCCGTCACCGCCCAAGATGAGCACCAAGCGGCGCTCGCTGCCCAAGCCCTTGATGGCGGCCAGCGTTGCCCCCACGTTGGTGCCTTTGCTGTCGTCGAAGTACTCCACATCTGAGATCACGGCCACCGACTGCATACGGTGTGGCTCACCCGTGTATTCACGCAGGCCGTGCAGCATCGCGGCCAAATCGCCACCGGCACTGGTGGCCAAGGCCAAGGCCATGAGCGCATTCGTGGCGTTGTGTTGCCCACGGATACGCAGTGCATCCGCTGGCATGAGGCGCTGCATGTAGACCTCTACCGGCTTGGCCGCTTGGCCGCGCTTGGGTGGCTGAATGCTGTCGTCTAGAGGCTGCGCGCGCACCAGCCAGGTCAAGCCGTTGGTGGTGTCCAGGCCCCAGTCGCCCACGCGCGTGGGCGTGTCCGCCCCCACACTGGCCCACTTGGCATGCGGTGCGACGGCTTCGCCGCGCTTGGGTACTGCAGGCGGCGCGGGCTGGAACTGCATGACTTGGGCGTCATCACGGTTGAGTACGCGCAAACCATGGTCACCAAACACGCGTCCCTTGGCTGCAACATAGGCTGCCATGTCGGCATGCCAGTCCAAATGGTCTTGGCTGATGTTCACAATGGTAGCCACGTCTGGCTGCAAACTGCTACAAGCGTCCAGCTGGAAGCTGGCCAACTCGAGCACCCACACCTGCGGCCAGCGCTGCTCGTCCAAACATGCGCTCAATGCATCCAGTAGCGACAAACCAATGTTGCCCGCAGCAATGGCATCCAAGCCAGCGCGCTGCAACAATTGCGTGGTGAGTGAGCACACCGTGGTTTTGCCGTTGGTGCCGGTGATGGCCACAATTTTGGGCTTGCGACTCATGGGCGCTGCAGGTGCAAGCACCACATCCAAGGCCGCCTCATCGTCCAACGCATC
>JANREF010000263.1:5843-18881 GCA_030726195.1 Burkholderiaceae bacterium
TCTGCGCTCAACACCACGTCCACCGTCCCACTGGCGTCATCGCTGAGCTGGGCGTCCAATGCCGCGTTGCGCTGCGCGACACGGTCCAGCACATCTTGATCAGCGTCCACGACTGGCGCATCGTTGTGTGTTTCTGGGTCCGGTGCAGGTTCGTGATCTAGAAGGCCTTGTACAAACAAGTCCACCTCGTTGCCATAGGTCACGCCCCGCGCTTCACACCACTGGCGCACTGCGCTCAACTGCGCTGGCGCCAAGCCTTGGCTGCGGTACACGGCCTGCCAATCGCGCTGGGCCATGAATGCGTCGTCAAAATCAGCCTGTACAAACGACAACTGCGGCCACTGCGTACGCAAGTTATGCAGGCGCGCTTCATCGCGGCGGTTGTCGGCCACGGTCACGCTCGCGCCCATGCGCGCGCACCAGCGCGCCATAGCCAAGCCTGACACGCCAGCGCCTAGCACCAACACAGCAGATGAAGTCGTTTCTTGCGTCATGTCGTTTGTTTCAACGAAGCTTCAAAGTTGACAAACCCACCAAGCACAACAGCATGGTGATGATCCAAAAGCGCACCACCACTTGGGTTTCGCGCCAGCCTTTTTTCTCGAAGTGGTGATGCAAAGGCGCCATTTGCAGCAGCCGCTTGCCTTGGCCAAATCGACGTTTGGTGTACTTGAAGTAGCTCACTTGCAACATCACCGATAAGGCCTCGACCACGAAAATGCCACCCATGATGGCCAACACAATTTCTTGACGAACAATCACGGCAATCGTGCCCAGTGCCGCGCCCAAGGCCAAGGCGCCCACATCGCCCATGAACACTTGCGCGGGGTGTGTGTTGAACCACAAAAACGCCAGACCCGCACCAGCCATGGCCGCACAAAAAATAAGCAGTTCGCCCGCACCTGGTATCGCGGGTAGCAACAAGTAGCGCGAAAAATTGGCATGACCTGTCACGTAGGCAAACACGCCCAAGGCAGAGCCCACCATGACCACAGGCATGATGGCCAAGCCGTCTAGACCGTCCGTTAAATTGACCGCATTGCTAGAGCCCACAATCACCAAATACGTGAGCACCACAAAGCCAAACACGCCCAGCGGATAGCTCACAGACTTGAAGAACGGCACCAGCAAACTCGCTGTTGGTGGCAAATCCACGTTAAAGCCCGACTGCACCCAGGTCACAAACAGTTCCCATACGCGTGCGTTGGACACTTCAGACACGCTGAAAACCAATGCCAGCGCGGCCAGCAATCCAATGAGTGACTGCCACGCATATTTTTCACGCGAGGGCATGCCCTCTGGGTCTTTGGCCACCACCTTGCGCCAGTCGTCTACCCAGCCGATTGCGCCAAAGGCCAAGGTCACGATGAGCACAATCCACATGAAACGGTTGCTCCAGTCGGACCACAGCAGCGTGGACAAGGCAATGGCAATCAATATCAGCACACCGCCCATGGTGGGTGTGCCGCTTTTGATCAAATGCGTTTGCATGGCGTACTCGCGGATGGGCTGGCCAATCTTGAGCGCGCTCAAGCGACGAATCACAGCCGGACCTGCCATCAGTCCAATCAGCAAAGCCGTCACCGCTGCCATCACAGCCCTGAAGGTGAGGTATTGAAATACCCGTAAAAATCCAAAATGTGGGGACAGGCTTTGCAGCCAATCTGCCAAATTAAGCAGCATGACGCGCTCCTTCCTGACCTACTGATTCACCATGACCTGCACTGGGCCAGGCTTGCTCTAACGCTCGCACCACGCGCTCCATACGCATAAAACGAGACCCCTTCACCAACACGCTGGCAGCGCCCAAGTCCTCACCCATACGGGCAGCGGCATGTGCCAGTGCATCCACATCGGCATGCCAGTGCAGCCTGGCGGCGTTTGCTGATGCCTCGTCGTGCAGCGCATACACCTCACGCCACCACTGGCCTGCCACATCGATGCGCTCAATACCTGCGGCCATAGCCGCAGCCAATACCTCTTGGTGGTAGGCCAAGCCTTGCGCACCAACCTCGCCCATGTCGCCCAGCACCAACCAGCGCGGCGCTGGCATGGCCGCCAACACCGCCACGGCGGCCTGCACGGAGTCGGGGTTGGCGTTGTAGGTGTCGTCCACCAGACCCACAGTTTGGGTGCCACGCTGCAAAACGGCAGCGCGTGAGCGCCCGCTCACAGCCTTGAATGTGCGCAGGCCTTGCTCGACCGCACTCACGGATATGCCACTGGCCAAAGCGCAAGCCGCTGCTGCCAGCGCATTGCGCACGTTGTGCTGGCCAGCCAAAGCCACGCGGGTGTGCAGCTCGCCCAGTGGCGTGCGCATGTGCAGCTGCCAGTGCGCGCCCTGCCACTGGGCGGTGCCGTACACGCTGGCGCTGTCGTCTTGATCGCAAAACGTCCACACTTGGATATCGCGCGCTAGCGCGGCGGCGGCGTCTCGCCAGTGCTGGGTGTAGCGGTCGCTGTGCGGGAACACCGCAGCACCGTGCGCAGCCAGGGCTTGAAACACGGTGGCGTTTTCCGCTGCCACCGCATCGACGCTGTGCATGAACTCCAAGTGCTCACGCTGGGCGTTATTCACCAAGGCCACAGTAGGCTGCGCCATGGCAGCCAAGCCTGCAATTTCACCCGGATGGTTCATGCCCAGCTCAACCACGGCACATTGGTGGTGGTTGCGCAAACGCAGCAAGGTTAGTGGCACGCCAATGTCGTTGTTGAAGTTGCCCGCAGTGGCCAAACTGTGTTCGCCATGGGCGGCCTGCAATATGGACGCAATCATTTGCGTCACAGTTGTTTTACCGTTGCTGCCCGTCACCGCGATCAGCGGCAAGTCCATGGTTTGACGCCACGCGCCAGCCCACTGGGCAAGGGCCTTGCGGGTATCCGGCACTTGCGCGCCGGCCAAGCCACTGGTGGCCAAACCGGTGTGTACCAGGGCCACGCCCACACCCAGCGCGGCTGCCTCGGGCAAGAACGCATGCGCATCAAAGCGCTCGCCTTGCAACGCGACGAAGCAGTCGCTGGCATGCAAGCTGCGGGTATCGCTGTGCACACGCGCCTGACCCGCAGAGTCGTCGCCCGCAGCAGCCAACCAATGTTGTATGCGCGGCTCGTCCACCATCACCGCACCGGGCAACTGGGGCAGCAATGCCACAGGGTGCCGCGCCATGGCGTGTTGCGGGGGCTTAGTGCTCATAGCGTTGCCCCCGCACGCAAACTGCGCAGCGCCGCGCGCGCGACCTGCACATCAGAAAAGGGCGTGCGAACGCCTGCCACCTCTTGGTAGTCTTCGTGCCCTTTACCGGCAATCAACACCACGTCACCTGCGCCGGCTTTGGCAACGGCCATGGCAATCGCTTGCGCTCTGTCCACTTGCTGCAAAACGGTTTTGCTGTGCGCGTGGTCATGGGCCAAGGCGGCCGACATGAGTTGATCCACAATGGTTTGTGGGTCTTCGCTGCGGGGGTTGTCGCTGGTGAACACCACCGCATCGGCATGCTCAAGCGCCAGTTGCGCCATGGGCGCGCGTTTGCTTGCATCCCTGTCACCGCCACAACCCAAGACGCACCACAAGCGGGCTGCATTGCCTGCCACAATCGGGCGCAAGGCTTGCAAGGCTTGGGCCACCGCGTCTGGCGTATGTGCATAGTCGACCAGCACGCGTATGTCACTGCGCTGCTCATCCACCAATTCCATGCGCCCTGGCACCGCGTGCAGGTTGGCGCATGCGGCCACAGCATCGGCCAAGCCAATACCCAAGGCCCGCATGCTGGCCAACACACACAGCATATTGCTCACGTTGTACTGGCCCAGCATGCGCACATCCATGGCCTGCGTTTGCACGCATGCGCCGCTTGCGTACTCCTGCACGTCAAAGGCCAAGCCCAACGCACTGGGGCGTACGTTGCGTGCCTGCAGCCGTGCGGGCGCAGCACGGACGGCATCACCACTACCGGGCGCGCCGTCTATACCAACCGTCCACAGATCCAGCGCCGCAACGCCACCTTGCGCCTGTGCATCACGCAGCTCTTGCACCAAGGCTGCGCCATGCGCATCGTCGGTGTTGACAACGGCGGCCTGCAACTGCGGCCAAGCGAACAAGCTGCGCTTGGCCAGCCAGTAGCTGTGCATGCTGTCGTGGTAATCCAAATGGTCTTGCGACAGATTGCTGAACACCGCGACTTTGATATGGGTACCGCTCAAGCGGTGCTCTTGCAACCCTATGCTGGAAGCTTCCATGGCACAGGCCGTCAGACCCGTGCGCGAGAAGTCGGCCAAGGTGTGTTGCAAGCGTATGGGGTCTGGCGTGGTCAGCCCGGTTTGCACCAAGGCATCTGTGCGGCCCACGCCCAGCGTACCGACCAAGCCGCAAGTGCTCCCTGCCGCGCTGAGCGCCTGAGCCAACCACCATGTGATGGACGTTTTGCCATTGGTGCCGGTGACTGCAACCACATCCAGTTGCGCACTGGGCTGCCCCTCAAACAAAGCCGCAATCTCGCCACACATGGCTTTTAGGTCACTCACCAACGCCACGCGGGGGTCTTGTACCAAGGAAGCGGGCAAGGCGCTGGTCTCAACGTCTTGCGCCTCTGCCACAGCGCACACAGCGCCTTTAGACAAGGCTGCGGCAACAAAGCCGCGCGCATCCAAGGCGTAGCCTGGCCAAGCAACAAAAGCGTCGCCGGCTTGCACGCGGCGGCTGTCGCCACACAATTGACGCACGTCACGCGCGCGCAACCAATCCACCACGTCTTGCGCGGTGTGCAACTGCACGTGCGGCGTGGCGCAGGTTTGTGCTGTGGGCATGGGCGCGCTCAAAACGACTCCTCCACGCCCACGGCATTGATGTTGGGGCGCACGGTTTGGTCGGGCTGCAAGCCCATGATGCGCAGCGTGTTTTGCACGGTTTGACTGAACACGGGTGCTGCGACCAAGCCGCCATAAAACTGACCTTTGCGCGGCTCGTCGATCATGACGGCCACCACAATCTTGGGCTTGTCCGCAGGTGCGTAGCCCACGAAAAACGCGCGGTATTTATTGGCGTAGCCCTTGCCCTCTACTTTGCGTGCTGTACCGGTTTTGCCTGCCACCGAGTAGCCCAAGGTTTGCGCTTTGGGGGCTGTGCCTTCGTCGCCGGTGGCCAAGGCCAGCATGGTGCGCACTTGCGCAGCCACTTGCGGCGAGAACACCGGTATGCCTGCGACTGGGCCGTTGGTTTTGAGCATGGTCAACGGCGCGATATCGCCATTGCGCGCAAACACGGTGTAGGCATGGGCGAGCTGGAACACGGACGCCGACAAACCATAGCCATAACTCATGGTGGCCTTTTCCACGGGACGCCATGACTCGTAATTGCGCAAACGGCCGCTGGCTGCGCCGGGAAAGGGAATCACCGGCTTTTGGCCAATGCCCACTTGCGTGAAGGTTTGCCACATGGCCTGCGCAGGCAGCTCCATGGAAATTTTGACGGTGCCCACGTTGCTGGACTTCTCGACAATTTCACTCACCGTGAGCACGCCGTGCTCGTGCGAGTCGCTGATGCGGTGGCGACCAATGTTGATGTAGCCCGGTGCGGTTTCAAACCTAGTTTGAGGAGTGACCACGCCACTGTCCAACGCCAACGCCACCACGAACGGCTTCATGGTGGAGCCCGGCTCAAAAGTATCTGTGATGGAGCGGTTGCGCAGCGTGTCGCCGCTCAGGTTTTGGCGGGCGCTGGGGTCGTAGCTGGGGTAGTTGGCCAAGGCCAAAACCTCCCCACTTTGCGCATCCAGCACCACGGCGCTGCCGCTTTTTGCGTTGTGCAACTGCACCGCATTGCGCAGCTGGTCGTAGGCAAAAAACTGTACCTTGCTGTCTATGGACAGCTGTATGTCCTTGCCATTCACCGGTGGGATGACGTCGCGCAGGTCCTCAATGATGGAGCCCATGCGGTCTTTGAGCACACGACGCGAACCCGAATGGCCAGACAGCTGCGTGTTGAAGGCCAGCTCTATGCCCTCTATGCCTTTGTTTTCAATATTGGTGAAGCCCACCACGTGGGCGGCCGCTTGTGCCTCGGGGTATTGGCGCTTGTACTCTTTGGTGTCTGACACACCTGTGATGTTCAAGGCCTTGATGCGTTCACGCGTGGGCTCATCCACTTGGCGCTTGAGGTACACAAAACCGTCGGCAGAACGCTTGATGCGCTCGGTCAAGGCTGTTTTACTCATGTCCAACAACTTGGCCAGCTGGCCCAGCTGCGGGTTGTTCACATCCGCGCCGTCGGCCCATATGCCGTACGCAGGCACACTGCTGGCCAAAATCAAACCGTTGCGGTCCAGCACGCGGCCGCGGCTTGCTGGCAGCTCGATGTTGCGCGCAAAGCGGGCCTCACCTTGCTTTTGAAAAAAGTCGTTGCCCAACAATTGCACATACACCGCGCGCCCCGCCAAACCGGCAAAGGCCAAAGCCAACAAGGCCAGCACAAAGCGGCTGCGCCACACGGGTGTGCGGCTGGCCAGCAATGGGCTGGCGCTGTATGCAATCGTGTGACGCCCGCTGCTCATTGGCCGCCCACCTCGGGTTCACCGTGCGCAAGCGCATCGGCGCTGGCTTCGTGACTCACGTATTGCGTGATGCTGGGGTCGGGCGCGCGCATGTTCAAGCGCGTGGTGGCCATGTGCTGCACGCGACCAGGCGCGGCCTCGGCCCGGCGCTGTACGCGCAAGGACTCAAAGTCGCTGGCCAGCTGGCGCTGCACGGCAGACGCTTGGTCTACCGCGTTGTACAAACGGCGAGACTGGTACTGCGTGTTCACCAACGCAAACGCGGTGCCCAACACCGCAAGTACCAACGCCGCATTCACCCGAATCACAAGGCCACCTCCGTGCGCCGCGCCACACGCATCACGGCGCTGCGTGAGCGTGGGTTGCCCGCGACTTCTTCGGCGCTGGCTTTGACGCGGCCCAGGGCCTCAAGCCTGAGTGGCGCAGGCGGCGCAAACAGCGCGCGACGGTCCACCACCTCACGCGCGTGCAGCGCAATGAACTGCTTGACCATGCGGTCTTCCAACGAATGAAAGCTGATCACCACCAAGCGGCCATTGGGTTTCAACAAGCGCACACTGGCGTCTAGCGCTTGTTGCAGCTCCTCAAGCTCGGCGTTGATGAAAATCCGAAAAGCCTGAAATGTCCGCGTTGCAGGGTCCTTGCCCGGCTCGCGGGTTTTGACCGCGCTAGCCACGACCTGGGCCAACTCAAGGGTGGTTCGAATAACGCCCCGTTCCTGTCGGCAACGATCAATCGCCTTTGCAATCTGTACAGCAAACCGTTCTTCGCCATATTCACGAATCACCTCCGTTATTTCAGTAAGTGGGGCATCTTTGAGCCAGTCGGCCACGCTCATGCCACGCGTCGTGTCCATGCGCATGTCCAGCGGGCCGTCTCTGCGAAACGAGAAGCCTCGGCTCGCGTCGTCTAATTGGGGGGAGCTCACACCCAAGTCCATCAACAAGCCATCTACGCTGGCGTCGGGCAAGTCGGCAATGGTGTGAAACGCTTGGTGGCGAATGGCAAAGCGTGGGTCTGTCCAAGTTTGCGCATGGGCAACCGCCTGGGGATCTCGGTCAACACCGAGCAAACGGCCTTGGTCGCCGAGCTGCTGCAAAATTAAGGCGGAGTGACCGCCTCGACCGAACGTGGCATCGACGTAGTGCCCGCTGGGCTGGATGCTCAAAGCATCGACCGCCTCTTGCAACAAGACGGTGTCGTGCGACCATTGCGTGTTCAAGCCAGCGCCTTAAAAGGAAAAGTCTTTGAACACATCGGGCATGTCGCCCTTCATGGCCTGGGCTTCTTGCGCCGCGTATGCGCCCGCGTCCCACAGCTCGAAGTAGCTGCCCATGCCCAGCAACATCACATCCTTTTCGATACCGGATGCTGTGCGCAACTCTGGCGAAATCAGCACGCGAGACGTGCCGTCCATCTCCACATCGGAGGCGTTACCCAAAAAGATACGCTTCCACCACTGCGCTTGCATGGGCAAGGCCGCAATGCGTGCGCGAAAGCCTTCCCAAGCGGGCCTGGGGAAAATCATCAAGCAGCCGTGTGGATGTTTGGTGATCGTCAGGCAGCCCTGCGCGTCGCCTTGCAACGCGTCACGATACCGGGTCGGCACTGACAGCCGCCCCTTGGCATCGAGATTTAGAGATGAAGCCCCTTGAAACACCGTAATCAATCCTTGAAAAACACTTTTCACCACTTAATTGCACTTTTTGACACTTTAGCAGGAAATCGGTGTCACGCAACCCATTTGGTGAGTTTTTTTCAATGGAATCAATGACTTAGATGCCAATCGCGGCAAATATTCATTATAAAAAGTGTTTAAAAATTAACGACTTACAAATTGCAATAGATGTGAGTTGTTAGGGTTTTTGACCTCAGAAATCTCATGCACAAAGTGCAACGATGCGGCACCGCCACGGCGAAAACGCACTGTAGCGGCAATACAGCGCCCAACCGCATCGGTGGCTCATGGCGTTTGAGTGGGGCTGCGGGGCAGCGCAGGGTCTTGGTTGAGTCGTTGCAAGGCCCTTGCTGGGCCTTGTACGGCTTGGCGCCGCGTGACACCGAACCACATCAACCCAGCGGTCTTCAAGCGCTTGGCTCGCTCAGCTTGTAGAGCCGTGCGCTGTCGACCGTTCAGACCGCAGCGATTGTCAGGCACTGCCACACGACCACATGACCACCTGCTGCCTTGTGTTCAGACGTGACCATGCCCAACACGGCGCACGGCCGTGCTTCATGTGATCTCACGAAGGTTGAGAGAGGGTGGGCTACGGTGCGGCGCGCGCGGGAGCGCAAACCGCTTGGCACACACAGCAAACGTGTACGCGCCACATACGCAGGACTGACGCCTCATAGGGCCAGTCCAAACGCCGATCAGTCACCAAACATTTTTTGCTTGAGCTCACGGCGCTGTTGGGCCTCTAAGGACAACGTCGCCGTGGGGCGAGCCAAGAGACGGCCCACGCCAATGGCTTCGCCTGTCTCATCGCAGTAACCGTAGTCGTTGGCGTCAATGCGCACGATTGATTGCTCTATTTTCTTGAGCAGCTTGCGCTCGCGGTCGCGGGTGCGCAACTCCAACGCATGCTCTTCTTCAATGGTTGCTCGGTCGGCAGGATCGGGCACCACAACGGTGTCTTCGCGCAGGTGCTCGGTGGTCTCACCGGCATTGGCCAGGATGTCGTTTTTGAGCTGGACCAGCTTGGCTCGGAAGTAAGCCATTTGCACATTGTTCATGTACTCGCCCTCGGGCATGGCCAACATGTCGGCATCGACGAGCTGACCGAGTTCGAGTGTCTTCCAGTTATTGGCCCGCTTCGGGTCTTTTTTAGCTGGGACGTGAGAGGGGACGTTCATGGTGGGTTCTTGATCTGAAATAAATGTAGCTTTCACTGCACCAGGATCATGCGAAGGCGCCATTTGGGCCTCTGTCATGCTGGGTGCAATGGGCTTGCTGCTGGGGCGTTTGCGCCCAGTTTTGGCCTCTGGCATCTTGGTGATAACTTTGGTACTGGGCTTTTTAGCCACTGGCTGCGCGGTCGCCTCTGCAGGTTTGGGCGCCGCGGCTTTGCTTGGTGTTGTTGCGGGTGCCTTGGCAGGTGCAGCAGCAGGTTTGGCCGCGGCTTTAGCCACAGGCTTAGGTGAGGCCTTGACCACCGCCTTCGCGCCTGCCTTTGTGGCTGCTTTTGCAACAGTTTTGACCGGCGTTTTTGTCGGGGCTTTTGTCGGAGCTTTTGTAGCGCCTTTTGCAGCTACTTTTGCAGACGTTTTTGCCGCAGGCTTAACCGCAGCCTTTGCAGCCGCTTTCGTAGCCGCCTTCGTAGCCACTTTATTAGCCACCTTCGTTGCGGCTTTCACCGCAGGCTTTGCAGTTGGCTTTTTGGCAATCGCTGTTGCCGCTGCCTTTGCATTGGTTTTGGCAGGTGCAGCCTTGGTCACGGCTTTTGCCGGTTTGACTGGTTTGACTGCCTTGGCTGATTTTGCTGCTTTCGCAACTGTTGCAGATGCAGCCTTTTTAACAGGCGTCACCGCCTTGGAAGACTTGGCAGGTGCTTTGGCTGCAGCAGTTGTCTTTTTAGCAGCGGCCGACGTTTTAGCCGCAGGCTTTTTGGCCGCCACAGGGCGCACCGCCGACTTGGCGACGGCTTTGACTGGCTTGACTGGCTTGACTGGCTTGACTGGCTTGACTGGCTTGACTGGCTTTGCTGGCTTGGCTGATGCAGCCGCCTTCTTGACTGCAGGCGCCGGCTTGGCCGCTTTTGCAACTGGCTTTTTAGCTGGTGCAGCCGCTTTGATGGTTTTTATGGGCTTCACAGGCGCTTTCAGTGCTTTTTTGGCGGGCGCGCTTGCTGTGCGCTTGACCGGTGTTGGTGCGGATTTTTTCTTGTTACCAGTCTTCACAGTCTGTCTCCTAACGTCGGTTTCTGCTCAAATTGCGCAGGCGTTGTTATACCCGGTTTATTTGACAGTGCCTATTGCTGCCTGACCCCATGTTGGGGTGATCACAACAACGGGGCTTAAGTGGCGGCCTAAATCAATGACTGTTCCAGGCCCTGAATCAAAATATCTTTTGGCAAATCAATGCCAATAAACACCATCTTGCTTTCGCGCTGCTCGCCCATGGCCCATTCCGGGCCTAGGTCGCTGCCCATGAGTTGGTGCACGCCTTGGAAAATCACCTTGCGGGTGGTGCCCTTCATGTTGAGTACGCCTTTGTAGCGCAACATGCGTGGGCCGTAAATATTCACAATCGCACCCAAAAAGTCTTCCAATTTGGCGGGGTCGAACGCGCGCTTAGAGCGGTACACAAAGCTTTTCACATCATCGTCGTGGTGGTGATGGTGGCCGTGCCCTTCGTGCTGGTGCGACGGATGGTTGCACTGCTCGCCATGCGCATGATCGTGGTCATGGCCGTGATGGTGGTGGTCGTCGGCCTTGAGGAAATCGGGGTCAATGTCCAGCTTGGCATTGAGGTTGAAGCCGCGCAAGTCGAACACTTCTTTGAGCGATACGTCGCCAAAGTTGGCAGTGCGAACGGGCGCACGCGGGTTCATGTGCTTGAGTCGGTGTGTGAGCGCATCGATCTCGGCCTCACTCACCAAATCGGCCTTGCTGATGAAGATTTGGTCTGCAAAGCCGACTTGACGCCTGGCCTCTTGGCGGTCGTTGAACTGCTGGGCTGCGTGCTTGGCGTCGACCAGAGTCACCACGGCGTCTAGCAAATACTGCTCAGCAATCTCATCGTCCATGAAAAACGTTTGCGCCACGGGGCCGGGGTCGGCCAAGCCCGTGGTTTCAATGACCACGCGTTCAAAGTCCAGCTCGCCTTTGCGGCGCTTCTCGGCCAGGTCTTGCAAGGTGGTGCGCAAGTCGTCTCGAATGGTGCAGCACACGCAACCGTTGCTCATCTGAATGATGTTTTCGGTGGTGTCGCTCACCAAGATGTCGTTGTCGATGTTTTCTTCGCCAAACTCGTTTTCAATCACGGCAATTTTCTGACCGTGCGCCTCGCCCAGCACGCGCTTGAGCAAGGTGGTTTTGCCCGAGCCCAGGAAGCCGGTGAGTATGGTGGCGGGAATCAATGACATGACGAAATCTACCTCTGAAGATGTGTGCGCCTCAGCGCCCCACCCTAAGTGGGGCTGCATGCGACAAATGCAATAGCTGCACATGCAGGTGCGCTATTGGCGTGACGTTTAGCCCCGCTGCAAGGGCGAAAGTGTAGTGCATTGCGCCCAAACGCCAACCCCAGGGGTATTGGGCATGAAAAAAGCCACCCTCACATGCATGAGCGGTGGCTTCGGGGTGCGCAACGCGCCGGCCTGGTCGTTGGCGCGGCTGACACCAGTCCTGCGAATTGGCCTGAACAGACTTATAAATCTATAGGCCTACGAGCCTACAGGTATACAGCGCAGCACTGTATGCACGCTGCGATCAGGGACGCAGGTACACGTAACCCTCTTTGGCCTGCAAGCGCGCCACTTCGGCCACACCTGAGGGCACGACCTTGGTCTCTAACAGCAAGTCGCTGGGGTCAATCTTGCGGCCCACCAAGGTGTTGTTGCAGGCGCGAAACTCCACGTTTTGTGAAGCCAGTCCTGAAACCAAGCCTTCAAACTTGCCGCCTTTGGGGGTGGAGGCGTCTTGCAGCATGAAGTCAATGCCTTTGCCGTGGCCAACGACCACAATTTTTGCAGTGGGGTCGGCTGCCAAGTGGTTCTTGATATTTTGCATGGCGCGTGCGGCCTGCTCCACACCGTCACTCAGGTGGTAAACCACCTTGATGGGCTCGTCGGCCTGCGCCGCCGCGCCAAAACCAAACGCCAAACTGATGGCCAATAAGGCCGATTGAATCACTTGTTTCATGCTGTATTCCTCCACTGCGTCCACACGCCAACAGACCATCTGCCAGCGCAACCATTAATGAGGTTGACATGCTACCCGTTTTGCGCAAACGGCGTCGCCGCGCCTGCACGGATGAGGCTAGCCGCAACGGTGCAAAGGCCGAACGACAGAACGACCGGACAACTGAAAGTGATGATGACATGTTGCGTCAACAGCTGCCCGAACCACAACAAGAACCACAGCAAGAACAACAACCAGAAACCTAGGACGACTTCTTGGCCTTGGGGTGGGCTTGGTCGTAAATGGTGGCCAAGTGCTGGAAGTCTAGGCGCGTGTAAATTTGCGTGGTGCTGATGTTGGCGTGGCCCAGCAGCTCTTGCACCGCACGCAAATCGCCGCTGGACTGCAGCACGTGGCTGGCAAACGAGTGGCGCAGCATGTGCGGGTGCACCGATGTGGGCGTACCCGCCAGCGCAGCGCGTTGCCGCAACCGCAGGCGTACATGTTGTGGGCTGAGTCGAGCGCCACGCTGGTTCACAAATATGGCGGCCCCAGCTCCCTTATCAGCAGCCACACCCAACCCCGCATCACCGGTTGCGCCCGACTTAACCCACTGCACGCGCCAATCCAACCATCTTTGCAAGGCCGC
>JANREF010000263.1:18891-19641 GCA_030726195.1 Burkholderiaceae bacterium
CGCCAGCGCAGGCCCGCCAACGGGCACACTGCGCCACTTCGCACCCTTGCCCAACACGTGCGCCTCTGCAGCGCGCATGTCGACCCAGCCTTTGGCATGGCGGCTGGCTTGCAGGTCTAGGCCCAACAACTCGCTCAAACGCAGGCCACAGCCGTAGAGCAGCTCCACCACCGCAGCGTCTCGGGCGTCGAGTGCGGGGTTGGCCTGCTCGTTGTGAAAGCCAGCGAGCTGCACGGCGTCGTCTACGTTGAGGGCTTTGGGCAAAGGCTTGGCGGCTTTGGGTGCACGCACGTCTTGCACGGGGTTGCCGGTGACCAAGCCTTGTTGCCCAGCCCATTTGTAAAACCCGCGCCAGCTCGACAACACGCGGGCAATGCCCTTGCCGTTGCGGCCTTTGCTGTTGAGCACGGCCACCAACCGGCGAATGTGCGCAGGCTGTACCAGCAGCAAGTCGACTTGCACATCTTGCAGCATGCGCACCAGGGCCACCACATCTTCACGGTACAGCGTGAGCGTGCGCTCACTGAGCCGCTTTTCAAAGCGTGCGTAATCCAAGTAGGCTTGGACGTGCGCTGGCACTTGATCGAGCGCAGTCATGTCAAACCATTCGGTGGGTGGAGGCCAGCGCCGGCATCGTTGGCGTGCATAGACGCACCGCTGGACTGCACCACAACCGCGTTAGGGCAACAAGCGGCTCAGGGCCGCGCTGGCCTGCGCGCTGATCCGCTCTAAAAACAAGGTGCCCATGTC
>JANREF010000264.1 GCA_030726195.1 Burkholderiaceae bacterium
CAACAGCACCAACAGCACCAACAGCACCAACAGCACCAACAGCACCAACAGCACCAACAGCACCCACCGCACCCACTGCACCCAATGCACCAATACCGCCTCTTTCAGGTACTCGGCCACCTGCGCCGCTAACAGTGCAGGGCTTGGCCTAATGCAGCCAGTGCGTTAGCAGTTTGGCGTTGGTGGTGCTGAGCTTGATGGGCTTGGTACTGCGGGCGTCCTGTGGCCACTGCAATGTGAGCGTGAGCACTTGCGCGTCTCTGTTGACCATCGCTTGTAGGCTGCCGCTGGCGGGCACCCAGGCTTGCACATCGGCCAGTTTGTGTACGCGCCATGTGCTGCCATGTACTGTTACAGCCAGCCACTCATCACCACTGGCAAAGCCAGCGGTTTCCATGGCGCTGCCGCGTTGCACATGCGTGATGCGCAAGCCGTTGTGCTCGTTCACGCGCACGCCCAGTTGCTGGGCTGTGGTGGCCGCAACATCGGCGCAGGTGACGCCTACCGCTTGCAGCAGCGACGCCACGGGTAGGTCTTGCGTGCTGTGTACCCAAGTGAGCAGTTGTTGGGCCAATGCCGCGTGGCCCATCTCGCCCAGTGCTTGCACCACATCGCGCTCGCGCATGGGGCCGCCTGATGTGCGCAGCCACAGGGCGCGCATGAGTTCGTCTAGGTTGCTGCCCGCGTTGCGCAGGCTCAAGTCCAGGCACAGCGCTACCAGCGCGCCTTTGGTGTAGTAGCTCACCGTGGCGTTGGGTGTGTTTTCGTGGATGCGGTAGTACTTGACCCAGGCATCAAAACTGGCTTGAGCCACGCTTTGCACCAAGCGCCCAGGCGTTTGCGCCACTTGGTTGATGGTTTTGGCGACCAATTCCAAATAGGTGTCGCGCGTGATGAGGCCTGCACGCTGCAGCACCAAGTCGTCAAAGTAGCTCGTGAAGCCCTCAAAAAACCACAGCAGCTCGGTGTAATTTTCGCGGTCGTAATTGATGCTGGCCAACTCGTGTGGGCGCAGTCGCTTGACGTTCCACGTGTGAAAGTACTCGTGGCTGATCAAGCCCAGCAGCTGCGTGTAGCCGTCGCCCGACGCAGGCGGGCTTGCGGGCATGCTGCCGCTCGGGTGTTGCTTGGGCAAGTCGGCTCGCTGGCAAATCAGCGCGGTGCTGTATTGGTGCTCTAAGCCGCCGTAGCCAGTGCCGCTGGCGTGCAGCATGAACACATAGCGGTCAAACGGCAGCGGGGTGGCTTGTTGGCCCGTGCCGTGCCACAAGGCCATTTCTGTCTCGCAAATGCGCTTGGTATCGGACAGCAAACGTTGGGTGTCAAAGCCGGGTTGGGCCTGGTTACCCATGCCCGTCACGACAAACGCATGTACCACGCCACGCAGCGTAAACTGACCGCGCCAAAAGTCGCCCAGCGTGACGGGTGAATCTGCCAGCTCGTCGTAGTTGGCCGCGGTGTAGCTGCCAAAGCCTTTGTGGTCTGTGCGTGTGGCCGGTAGCGCAGTCGACACCCGCCATGAGTCCAACGCGCTTTGTGCCGGCTTGGTGATGACCAGCTGCTGCAGCGTATCGGTTTGACCGGCCACGCGCAAGCACAGGCTGGTGGGGTTGAAGAAGCCGCGTGTGAGGTCTAGGTAGGCCGTTCGAACCGAGGCATCAAAGGCATAGACGGCAAAGCGCACCTGCAGCGCGCTGGTGCCGTTGGTGCTGACCACCCATTCGTTTTTGCTGCGTTGCCTCACAGCGCAGGCCACGCGGCCTTGTGTGGCGCTGAGGTCTTGCAGTTGCCCAGAAAACTCGCGCACCAAGTAGCTGCCCGCAATCCACACCGGGAGGCTGAGCACCTGCTGCTTGGCTGGTTTGGCAATGCGCAGCGCAACCGTGAATAAATGGTTTTGTGCGTGGTCAAAACCAATGGTGTGGGTGATGCTTGCCATGGTTTGCTCGCGCTCGGTGTGACGGTTGCTGGGTAGGCGCTGGCTTATTGGATGGCAGCCAAACGCTTTTCAACCTCTTCAGGAGAAATGGCGCCGGGTACACGTGAGCCGTCAGCAAAAAAGATGGCGGGCGTGCCCTGTATTTTGTTGCGCTGGCCAAACGCTGTGTTGCGCGTGAGGGCGTCGGTGTTGCAGCTTGCGGCCTTGGAGGTGTCGGGCTGCACGCCGTCTAGCATCCAGTCCTCAAAGGCTTTGCCCGGATTTTTGGCGCACCAGATGGCCTGAGACTTCTTAACCGAGTCGGCTCCCAAAATGGGGTACAAAAACACATAGACGGTGATGTTGTCTAAGGTCGCCAGGCCTTGTTCAAAGCGCTTGCAGTAGCTGCAGTTGGGGTCTTCGAACACCGCAATTTTGCGTGCGCCCGTGCCGCGTTTGATGACGAAGGCGTCTTTGAGTGGTAGTTCGTCAAAAGCGATGGCAGACAGTTCGGTGACGCGCGCCTCGGTGATGTTGCGCTTGGCCTTGAGGTCTATGAGCGAGCCTTGAATCAGGAAGTCACCTGCGGCGTCGGTGTACAAAATGTCGCTGCCGCCGAAGCGCACCTCGAACAAGCCGGCCATGGGCGTTGCCAGCACGCTGTCGATGGCCGGTAGGTTGGGTAGCTGTTTGGCAAGGCTGGCGCGAATGGCCTTGGCCTGTGGCGCGTCTTGTGTGCCTTTGCCGCTGTCTTTGGCCGAGGCCGAACCGGTCCATGTGAGGGCTGCGGCAATGCACAAAGCCAAAGCCATGAGGTGGGCAGACCAGCCGCGTGGGGTGGTGATGTGGGGTGTGTATGAGAAAGACATAAGTAAAAGAGTCGTTGGGAAAGATTTAGTTCGCAGTGTGTGAAACGGTTGGCTGCTGCGGGCTTGGCGTTCGTTGCGTTTGCTGCGGCTGTTATGCCGACTGTGTTGGTTGTGTTGATTGTGTTGGTGGTTTTGTTTTGGCCACTTGCCCCATGCCCGTGCTTTGCACCCACCGCTTCAGGGGTGTGGCCGCGTCAAATGCGAGCATGCCCCAATTTCGAAGGGCTTGCAGGGGCTGGGAATTGCCCCAGGTCTGGGTGAACAGCTGAAACAGGCCGTGGGTGGCCAGCTGCAGCCGAGTGGTGTCGCTAGAGCGGCGTCGCTGGTAGCGCCGCAGCAAGCGCATATCGGCCACGCTCTGGGCTTTGTGCCTGTGGCGCAGCACATCCGCTAAGGCCTGGGCGTCGGCCAAGCCCATGTTCAGACCTAAACCCGCCAAGGGATGAATGGTGTGTGCCGAGTCGCCGACCAAGGCCACACCGGGCTGCACCCATTGAGTGGCTTTGGATAAAGTCAGACCAAAGGCCACGGGCTTGCCCAGCAGTTCCAGCTGCGCAAAGCTGTGGCGGCTGGCCTGCGCGATGGCTTGCAGCAAGGCAGCGGGCGGCGTGTCGGCTGCGGCGTGTTGCAGCGAGCCTATCCAGTCGTCGCATTGCTGCGCGGGCATGGACCAGACCATGGCCAGCTCGCAGCCTTGTGGGCCACCCACGGGCAGCAGGGCCAAGATAGATGTACCGTCAAACCACTGTTGGGCAATGCCACCGTGCGGCTGAGCGCTGCGCAAGCGCGCGGCCAGTGCGCGGTGTGGGTAAGTGGTGGTGTGGGTGTTGATGCCCAAATGGGCACGCTGCGCACTGTGTTTGCCCTCGCACAGCACGTCGAGCGTGCCAAGCGGCGCGGCGCCAGCAGCGACCGTGGTGATGCGGGTGTGTGCGATAAGCAGCTGGGCCAGCGCGTCCTCAAG
>JANREF010000265.1 GCA_030726195.1 Burkholderiaceae bacterium
GCGGGACAGACGCCGACAGCCCCACGCTAGAGGCCGCCATTTGGATAGAAAACATTCCCTTCAACGAAACCCGCGCCTACGTGCAGCACGTGGTGGCCAATTCGGTGAACTATGCAGCGCGCATCACCGGCCAGCCTCAAACCATCGCCGCCCACCTCGCGCCCATAGGGCCAGCGCCCACAGCACCCGCCCCCGGCGAGACAGATGCAGGCGACACAGACTCAGCCGACACAGACGAGACCGGCGAGTCCAGCGCATCCAGCGACACGGGCAAAACCACCGCCAACCAAGCCGAGTAGGCCCCAGCCGGTAACCCGCAACAAGCCGCCTGCACAGCACTTCGCTTCACGGCACCGCACCGTGCGAACGCCGCCCCTGCCTCGCACCTAAAACCACACCACCACCGAAGCCCCCTGACAGCGGCTACAGTGGAGCGCATTGCAGTTGATTCACAAGAGGTCGTCATGAAACGCGTTTTGGTATTGGGTGGCACAGGCTTTATCGGCGCCAATGTGTGCGAGCTGTTGGCACGCGCAGGCATCAAAGCCACGGTGCCCACACGCAGTCACGCACAAGGCCAGCGCTTGGCGCACCTGCCCAACGTGACGGTGTTACACGCCGACATACATCAGCCCGACGCGCTGCGCGCGCTGCTGCCAGGTCACGACGCCGTCATCAATTTGGTGGCCATATTGCACGGCAGCGAACAGCAGTTTGAGCGCACCCATGTGGATTTGGTGCGCACCCTAGCCAACGCCTGCGACGCCACTGGCGTGCACCGCGTGGTGCACGTCAGCGCTTTGGGCGCGCATGCGCACGCGCCATCCATGTACCAGCGCAGCAAGGCCGCTGGCGAGGCGGTGCTGCGCCAGCACGACAACCTACAACTCACTGTGCTGCGCCCCAGCGTGGTGTTTGGCGCACAGGACAAATTCTTAAACCTGTTTGCCACGCTCACCAAACTCACGCCCATTTTTCCGCTGGCTGGGGCCCGAACGCGGTTTGCGCCGGTGTGGGTAGACGATGTGGCGCAAGCCATTGTGCAGGCCTTGCGCTTGCCCCACACGGTAGGCCAAGTGGTGGACTGCGTTGGCCCCGACGTTTTCACCCTGCGCGAGCTGGTGCAGCTGTGTGCGCGTTGGCAACACACACGCACATGGGTGCTGGGCCTGCCGCGTGCACTGGGCATGCTGCAAGCCGCCCTGCTGGAGTTCGCACCCGGCCCTACGCTCATGAGCCGCGACAACGTGCGCTCCATGGATGTAGACAACATTGCAGATGCCAACAGCGCAGCCTGGTCGTTGGCGCAGCTGGACATACACCCCAGCAGTCTGATGAGCATAGGGCCGCGCTACATTCAGCCTTGAAACCCGGGCCAAGGGTATCGCTCGATCGTTGGTGTCGGCAACCACATCAACAGCCACATTCGCCAGTCCGTCTCACCAGCGAGGTTCAACAGGCTGCACAGGGTGTATCGGAACACTTGGCCAAACCGCACAAGTTGCGCAGCCTCATGGGCTGGGCTGCGCTACAGTTAGAGGCGTGGAGTCGGCCTGCAACAGACGGTACGCTGCAAGGTGCATGGGCCAATCGGTCCAGGGCCTATTTAATGTGTTTGCTGTATCGGCTGCTGGTTGTTCGTTGTTGGTCGTTGGTTACTTCACTCACCCGTCGTTTATTTATTTCATCTTATTGACTGATTCAGCCTCATAGAAAGCCCACCATGCAACTCGCTATCGGTAACAAAAATTATTCGTCTTGGTCCATGCGCCCTTGGGTGTTGATGCGCGAGCTGGGCATGGCGTTTGAAGAAATCAACATCCGCTTTGACAGCTTCGACGCCGACTCCCAGTTCAAGCAACAACTCACCCACTTGGGTGCAGCCACGGGCAAGGTGCCGTTGCTCATAGACGACAGCGCCAAACACAATGGTCGCTCGCTGCTGGTGTACGACAGCTTGGCCATTACGGAACGCTTGTTTGAGCACAACGCGCGGGTGTGGCCTAGCGACACCGCCATGCGTGCTTTGGCTCGCAGCGCTTGCGCCGAAATGCACAGCAGCTTTGGGCAGTTGCGCAGCCTATGTCCCATGAACATCGAGGCCGACCTGGCAGACCAGGGCGCACTGCTGTGGCGCGACAACGCCGGATTGCGTGCAGACGTGGCCAGACTCGAACGCCTGTGGGCCGACTTGATGGGCACTGGCAAAGGCCCCATGCTGTGCGGCGCTTTCAGTGCCGTCGATGCCTTTTTTGCCCCTGTGGTCATGCGCATCAACAGCTACGCCCTGCCAGTATCCAAGACCGCACAAGCTTATTGCGAGCGCGTCACGCAGCTGTCCAGCGTGCAAGCCTGGATCGATGGCGCGTTGGCCGAGCAAGATTTCTTAGACTTCGAAGAGCCTTACCGCTTCAAGCCTTGAGTGTTTTTACAACGAGCAAATTTGTAAATGAGTGCAATTGAAGTCTATGTGGTGGGTGGAGCGGTGCGCGATGCCCTGATGGGCAAGGACGACGCCTACGACCTCGATTGGGTGGTGGTGGGCGCCACGCCAGAGCACATGAGCGCACTAGGCTTTGTGCCCGTGGGCAGCGACTTCCCGGTGTTTTTACACCCCGCCACAGGCCAAGAGTTTGCACTGGCCCGCACCGAGCGCAAAACCGCCAAAGGCTATCAGGGCTTTAGCTTTCATGCCGCACCAGACGTGACACTGGCGCAAGACTTGGCCAGACGCGACTTGAGCGTGAATGCCATGGCCATGGCCGCGCCCAGCAACAACTTGGCCGATGCGGGTACGTGGCGCGACTGGCGCCCACCTGTCGATGCTGCACTGATAGACCCGTTCAACGGCTTGGCCGATGTGCGCGCGGGCGTGCTGCGCCATGTCAGCCCTGCGTTTGCCGAAGACCCTGTGCGCATTTTGCGTTTGGCACGTTTCGCTGCGCGCTGGCCGACGTTCAGTGTGGCCGCATCGACTACGCAGCTGATGTGCGACATGGTGGCCCATGGCGAAGTGGACGCCTTGGTGGCAGAGCGGGTGTGGCAAGAGTTGTCACGCGGCTTGATGGCGACCAAGCCGTCGCGCATGTTCGAGGTGTTGCGCAGCTGCGGCGCGTTGCGCGTGTTGCTACCGGAGCTGGACCGCTTGTGGGGTGTGCCCCAACGCGCCGACTACCACCCCGAGGTGGACACAGGCGTGCACGCCATGATGGTGATGGACATGAGTGCACAACTCCAAGCCGATATCGCCACGCGCTTTGCCTGCTTGTGCCACGACCTTGGCAAAGGCACCACGCCAGCCGATGTGCTGCCCCGCCATACGGGACACGAAATGCGCAGCGTGCAATTGCTCAAAGGCGTGGCTCAGCGTTTCAAAGTGCCCAAGGCCTGCAAAGAGCTGGCCGACGTGGTGGCCAAAGAGCACGGCCATATCCACCGCTGCAAAACCTTATCTGCACCGGCCCTGGTGCGATTGCTGGAGCGTTGCGACGCGTTTCGCAGGCCCGAGCGGTTTGCATCCGTGCTGCTGGCTTGCGAATGCGATGCACGCGGGCGTTTGGGCCTTGAGAACCAAGCCTACACGCAAGCGCCTTGGCTGCTGTCGCTGCAACAAGCCGCAGCCGGTATTGACACGCAAGCCATCGCCGCGGCAGCCACCCAAGCACCAGAGTTTGCCCAACAGCAAGGCGCTTGGATTGCCAGCCAAATTGCGGCGGCACGCGAACAGGCGATCGCACACTTGCTGTA
>JANREF010000266.1 GCA_030726195.1 Burkholderiaceae bacterium
CTTTTAATTCATATCCATATGTGCAAAAACACATAAGCCCCAGCCGCACTGGCTTAGGCTGTTCATAGTCTTTGGAAATATCAGCCATAGCCGATATAACATTGGCATGTGTGTGGCTCAGCACGCCGCACGCGCCCCCTTAAAAAAACAGTTCGCCGCAGAGCCGAACAGCCGAACAGGTAAGAGCACCCATGACGCAATCCAATGCGCGCACAGCCGCACCCCATCAAGGTTTCAAGGCTGGGCTGCTGCGCCTGCGCAACTTAGAGCACGAACTCAACGAGCCCACGACGACGTGGGGGCGGCGCTACATGGTGTTGATGGCCATGACCATCGTCGCCTCTATCTTCTTTTTGTTCATCGTGGACGAGTACCCCAGCTGGTTTCCGGCCAACAGCGTGCAGTTGTTTACGGTGGAGTTGCTGATTTTTTGCATCTTCTCGGTGGACTTTGTGTTGCGCCTGAGCGTGACGTCGCTGCGCAATTGGCGCGCGGTGGTGTTGCTGCTGTGTGATGCCTTGGCCATCGTGCCGTCGGCCATTGTGGTGCTGGTGTTCATGGACGTGATGCCCGCAGCCCATGTGGACTCGTTGGTGTTGCTGCGCCTGTTCAGACTGCTGCGCGTGGTGAAACTGCTGCGGGTGAGCAACATCATTGGCGAGGTGTTTGGTGCATCGGTGTTCAGTTTGGTGTTTGGGGCCATGGCGGCGCACTTGGGGCTGCGGGTGTTGGTGGTGGAGGTCAGCCGCGTCACATCGTTTGATGTCTACGCGTTTTTTGACCGCCCGGTGTTGATGTTGGCTGTGAGTGCCGTGGGTTATGTGTTTGGTATTGCCTTGGCTATTACGTTTGGCATCGTCAAGCGCAAGCAAATGGAGATCACCGAATTGCATCGCACGGCTTTAGACGCGTTGGCGGCGGTGGAGTACGACTTTCAAACTGTGCTCAAAGACGCCGCCGATGCGGCCGAGGCCAAAGGCAAGCGCCCCGATTTTGAAGGCTGGCGCATGCAGTTGTCGCACTACTTGCAAGAGGAGTACGGTTACGAGGACATGAAGGCCAGAACCAACGAGTTGTTGCACAACATTCGGGACGTGGTGCAGACCCGCCCGAGCATGGATGTGCCATTTCATGCGGTGCTCACACAGCGCTTGTCCACGTTTCTGACGAAAACGCAGGTGTGTTTTCACCCTGCCTTTTACGGCTGGCTCAAGCGCATTGCCAACCTGTATTTCGTGTTGATCATGCTGGCCGCACCTGGCTTGACTGGCCTGGGCGTACAGCTGTTGGTGATTTTCGTGTTTCAGGGCTTGGTGGTCATCATCGACGACATGGACCATTCGGTGGACAAAGCCGTCACCATCTTCAACTCTAAGATTTTGGACATTTGAGCCAATGTCCTTGGTTCAGCCTTGCTGGGCTTGGCTGGGGCCGCGCTTGTGGTCCGGCGCTTGCGCAGTAAAGGGTGCGCCGTGCACAAGCGTCACAAAACAGTCACATATTTCCACTATTATTGAAATATGGAAAGTAAAGACGTTATTCAAGCCTTGGCTGCATTGGCCCAGCCCAACCGGCTGGCCATTTTTCGCGCCTTGGTGGTCAAGGGCCAAGAGGGTTTGACTCCTGCGTTGCTGGCGCAGGCCTTGGGCATGCCAGCCAATACGCTGTCGTTTCACCTCAAAGAGCTCATGCATGCCGATTTGATTTCACAGGAGCGCAGCGGGCGCAACTTGATTTACCGCGCCCAGTACGACCGCATGAACGGCGTGCTGGCGTATCTGTCTGACAACTGCTGTGAGGGCCAGCCTTGCGAGGTCAGTCCTGATGCGGTGTGTAGCCCTTGTTGATGTGAGCCGCGCATGATCACGCATTGGAGACGTTATGCCGCCGAGCTGGTCGGCACTGCCACACTGCTGTGCGCCGTGATTGGCTCGGGCATCATGGCCGAGCGCTTGGCTGGGGGCAACATGGCGGTGGCGTTGTTGGCCAATACATTGGCCACAGTGTTTGCCCTGTATGTGCTGATTGAGACCTTGGGCCCTGTCAGTGGTGCGCACTTCAACCCAGTCGTGTCTGTGGTGTTGGCAATGCGCCGCGAGCTGGCGCACCACCACGTGGTGGGCTATGTGCTCGCACAGTTGCTGGGTGCGGCGCTTGGGGCGTGGACAGCGCACGCCATGTTTGGCTTGGACATCTGGCAGTGGTCCGCCAAGGTGAGAACGGGCACGGGGCAGTGGTTGGCCGAGGCGGTGGCCACCGCAGGCTTGCTGTTTGTGGTCTTGCGTGCGCCGCAAGGCCGGGCGGCTCCTTTGGTAGCTTGCTACATTGGTGCGGCGTATTGGTTCACGGCCAGCACATCGTTTGCCAACCCCGCTGCCGCGTTTGGCCGTATGTTCTCCAACACCTTCGCTGGCATTTCGCCCAGCGATGTGCCCGCGTTCATGGCCGCACAACTGCTGGGCGGCTTGGCCGGTTGGCTGCTGCATGCGGCTCTGCAGTCACCGCACGAGCACAGCACGTGAAGCTGAACCACGCCACATCACAACCGCATCACAACCCAAACACAACTTCGATACAACCTCGACACAGCCACAAGGCAACACCACCATGATCACTATTTTTCACAACCCCAAGTGCGGCACGTCGCGCAACACCTTGGCCATGATTCGCAACACAGGCGTTGAGCCCGAGGTGGTGCTGTATCTGGAAACACCACCCTCCAAAACCGAACTTCAAGCATTGATTGACGCCATGGGCCAGCCCGTGCGCGACCTGTTGCGTCAAAAGGGCACACCCTACGACGAGCTCGGTTTGGCGGATGCAAAGTGGAGCGATGATGAATTGCTGGACTTCATGGTGGCGCACCCCATACTCATCAACCGCCCCATTGTGGTGACCCCGATGGGCACCAAGCTGTGCCGCCCTTCGGAGTTGGTGCTGGACATCTTGCCCCAGCCGCAGCAAGGCAGCTTTACCAAAGAGGACGGCGAAGTGGTCATCAACGACAAGGGTCAACGTGTCTGAGCTGCCGCACACCTTGCCCCATGTCCAGGCGCAGTGCTGGCAGCTGCCGCAGCACCCGTCCCATGTGCAGCCGGTTGCCCGTGCGACCCATGCGCCCAAAGTGCTGATGTTGTACGGCTCCTTGCGTGAGCGCTCCTACAGCAAGCTACTGACGCTAGAGGCCGCGCGGCTGCTGCAGGCCATGGGCGCCGAGGTGCGCGTGTACGACCCCTTGGGTTTACCGCAGCCCGATGCGGCGCCCGACACCCACCCCAAAGTGCAAGAGTTGCGCGACTTGTCCGCATGGTGCGAGGGCATGGTGTGGTGTTCGCCAGAACGCCACGGTGCCATGACTGGCATCATGAAAAGCCAGATCGACTGGATTCCGTTGTCGGTTGGTGCGGTGCGCCCCACACAGGGCAAAACACTGGCGGTGATGGAGGTCAGCGGCGGCTCGCAGTCGTTCAATGCGGTGAACCAAATGCGTATTTTGGGGCGCTGGATGCGCATGATCACCATTCCCAATCAAAGCTCTGTTCCCAAGGCGTTTTTGGAGTTTGAAGACGATGGCCGCATGAAGCCTTCGGCGTGCTACGACCGCGTGGTGGACGTGATGGAAGAGCTGGTGAAGTTCACGCTGCTCACGCGTGACGTTGCACCGTATTTGGTCAACCGCTACAGCGAACGCAAAGAGTCGGCGCAGGAACTGTCCAAGCGGGTCAACCAAAAAAGCA
>JANREF010000267.1 GCA_030726195.1 Burkholderiaceae bacterium
TTTTCGATTGCAACCGCCCATCTATGTCTGCCGATACACCCACCCCAATCGCCTACCCCACCATAGAAGCCGCCATTGGCAACACGCCATTGGTCGCACTGCAGCGCATTGGCCGTGAAGTGTGGGCACCGCGCGGCAACGTGATTTTGGGCAAGCTCGAAGGCAACAATCCGGCCGGTTCTGTGAAGGATCGTCCAGCCTTGTCCATGATTCAGCGAGCCCAAGAGCGCGGCGATATCAAGCCCGGTGACACCCTGATAGAGGCCACTTCTGGCAACACCGGCATTGCGCTGGCTATGGCCGCGGCCATCAAGGGATACCGCATGATTTTGATCATGCCCGAGGACTTGTCGATTGAGCGCGCTCAAACCATGCGTGCCTTTGGCGCCGAGCTCATTCTCACGCCCAAGAGTGGTGGCATGGAGTACGCACGCGACTTGGCCGACCAAATGCACAAACGAGGCGAGGGAGTGGTGTTGGACCAATTTGCCAACAACGACAACCCGCGCGTGCACTTTGAAACCACAGGCCCAGAAATTTGGAAAGACACCCACGGGCGCGTGACGCACTTTGTCAGCGCCATGGGCACCACGGGCACCATCACTGGCGTGTCGCGGTTTTTGAAAAAGCAAAACAAGGACGTGCGCATTGTGGGCGCGCAGCCCGAGGAAGGCTCGCGTATTCCGGGCATTCGCAAGTGGCCGCAAGAGTATCTGCCAAAAATCTACGACCCTGCCAACGTGGACGAGCTGCGTCTGGTCAGCCAAGACAGTGCCGAAGAGATGTGCCGGCGCTTGGCCCGAGAGGAAGGCATTTTCGCGGGCATTTCAGCGGCGGGCGCTGCGCACGTGGCCTTGCAACTGGCCAGCGAGGTGGAAAATGCCACCATCGTGTTCATTGTGTGTGACAGAGGCGACCGCTACCTGTCCACCGGCGTGTTTCCAGCGTAAAGGCTGGCCTAGGGCATGAGCAGCACCGCAGCCACCTACCGTTTTTGCCCGCAGTGCGCAGCGCCGCTGTCGGCGCAGGTACGCGATGAAGACGGCGGGCCTACCGAGCGGCTGCGCTGTACGGCGTGCGACTTCACGCATTGGAACAACCCCACCCCCGTGTTGGCCGCGATTGTGCAGTACCGCGGCCAGATATTGCTGGCGCGCAATGCCGCTTGGTCGGGGCGCATGTTTGCCCTGATCACGGGCTTTATGGAGGCGGGCGAGTCTCCACAAGAAGGCATCACGCGGGAAATTGCTGAGGAAACCAACTTGCGCGTGAGCGCTTTGAGCTTGGTGGGTGTTTACGACTTCAAGCGCATGAACCAAGTCATCATCGCCTACCATGCGGTGGCCGATGGCGATATTGTGCTCAGCCCCGAGTTGCTGGAGTACAAGCTGTTTGAGCCCGCTCGCATCAAATGTTGGCCTGGCGGTACCGGCCAAGCCATGGCGGATTGGCTGGCCTTGCAAGGCCTCCAGCCGCAGTGGATGGAGCCGGTGTAGCCTTGATGTGGGCCAAGCATGACTATAGCCGCGCTGTGTACGCGGTTTAGCAAGCTCGCTAAAATCGCACCACACCCCACTTGTTGATTGCGCGACACACATGAACATTGATAAAGAACTTGACGCCCGCGGCCTAAATTGCCCGTTGCCTATTTTGAAAGCCAAGCGGGCGCTGGCCGATTTGACCTCGGGCCAGCTGTTACGCGTGGTCTCCACCGACCAAGGCTCTGTGCGCGATTTCCAAGCGTTCGCCAAACAAACCGGCAACGAAATGCTGTCTATGGACGAAGCAGGCCCTGAGTACAGCTTTGTGTTGAAGCGCCGCTGAACACAGGTGATAGGTGGTGGCAGCCAGCGTTGCTGAGCACAACGCGTTGCACCAGTGATGGGTCATAGATCATGGGCTTGAAGCGCTGCAAACGTTAGGCGCAGCGCCCATCACGCGTCAGTCGATGAAAAAAAGGCAGTCCCGCTCTCGCGGTCTGCCTTTTTTTGTAGCTTGCTGGCCTTGGGGCCAGCGTGTGGCTTTTAAGCCTTGGCTTGCAGTTTGGCCAGTTGCGCCTGCATCTTCGCGAGCTTGTCGCCAAACTCGGCCACGCGCGCGCGCTCTTGTTCAATGACTGCCGGTGGCGCTTTGGCGACAAAGGCCTCGTTGCTCAGTTTGCCGTTGGCTTTGTTGATTTCAATGTCCAGCTTGGCAATTTCTTTGCCCAAGCGTGCGGTCTCGGCCGCCACGTCGACCTCTACAAACAAACAGGCACGCGCTTGGCCCAGTTCTACAACGGGTGCACCGTCGCAGGCCAGCGTCCATTCGGCTTCTGTGCTGAAGCTGCGCACTTCACTGAGCTTGGCCAGCGCTTTGAGCGCAGGTGCGTAGGTGTCCACAAAGGCGTCGTCACCCAACACGTACAAAGGCACGCGGTTGGCCGGTGACAAGCCCATCTCGCCGCGCAAGTTGCGGCATTGCTCAACCCAAGATTTGAGTTTGGCTATATCGGCCAGCGCGCTCTCATCAATGCGATCCAGCTGGGCGATGGGGTAGGCCGCAATGCTCACAGATTCGCCGGCGCGCCCAGCCACAGGGGCCACGGTTTGCCACAGCGATTCGGTGATGAACGGAATGATGGGGTGCGCCAAACGCAAGATGGTTTCTAGCGTGCGAATCAGTGTGCGGCGTGTGGCGCGCTGTGCGGCTTCGTCGCCCGTTTGGATTTGTACCTTGGCAATTTCCAGGTACCAGTCGCAAAACTCGTCCCACACAAAGCTGTAAATGCTGTTGGCCACGTTGTCCAAGCGGTAGTCGGCAAAGCCCTTGGCCACGTCGGCTTCGACACGCTGCAAGGCTGAGGAAATCCAGCGGTCGGCTTGGCTAAAGCTCATGTAGCCATGGGCTTTGCCGCCCACGGTGCAGTCGGCTTTGGTGTGCTCCATCAGGCCGCAGTCTTGGCCTTCGCAGTTCATCAGCACAAAACGTGTGGCATTCCACAGTTTGTTACAAAAGTTGCGGTAGCCTTCGCAGCGCTTGGCGTCAAAGTTGATGGAGCGGCCCAGGCTTGCCAGCGAGGCAAACGTAAAGCGCAGCGCATCTGCGCCAAACGCGGGAATGCCCTCTGGGAATTCCTTTTCGGTGTTTTTGCGCACCTTGGGTGCGGTTTCTGGTTTGCGCAGTCCGGTGGTGCGCTTGTCCAGCAGCGGCGCGAGCTCAATGCCGTCGATCAAGTCGACGGGGTCGAGTACGTTGCCTTCGGATTTGCTCATCTTCTGGCCTTGCGCGTCGCGCACCAAGCCGTGGATGTACACGTGTTTGAACGGTACTTGTCCGGTGAAGTGCTTGGTCATCATGATCATGCGCGCCACCCAGAAGAAGATGATGTCGTAGCCCGTAACCAATACGCTGGAGGGCAGGTACAAGTCCATCTCTGGGGTTTTGTTGGGCCAGCCCATGGTTGAGAACGGTACCAAGGCAGAGGAGTACCAGGTGTCGAGCACGTCGGCATCACGGGTCAGTGTTTTGCCGGGGGCTTTGGCTTGCGCTTCGGCTTCGTCGCGGGCCACATACACCACGCCGTCTTCGTCGTACCACGCAGGAATTTGGTGGCCCCACCACAGCTGGCGGCTGATACACCAGTCTTGGATGTTGTTCATCCATTGGTTGTAGGTGTTGACCCAGTTCTCGG
>JANREF010000268.1 GCA_030726195.1 Burkholderiaceae bacterium
GCATGGCCGCGTGTTGCGACTTGGCGGCAAAACCATACACCAAGCGAATAGAAGCAAGACCACCGTCCACGTCACATTGCTTGACAAGACCTGCGTCGACGATAGAGGCTTGAAGGTCGTCACACCAGACCGCAGCTAACGCTTCTTTTAGCGCAATGTTCATACACACAAACCTTTTTCACGGGGATTTTTTAAAGGGCTTACTGTAAAGCCTTTGGGGTGCATGGGCCTATGGTTTTCTAAAAATGCATATATATTTAATAAGCTGGGGTAAACCCTTGACGGCTTACTGTGACTGTCAGCTAATATACAACGCAGTGAAATAAGTACCACTTTGAAACGCACCTTCACCCTGAACAAGGAGTTCAACCGATGAAACCGTCCGCTACACGCCGTACATTTTTTGGCGCCATGGGTGCAGCTGCATCGTTGGCAGCCATTGCCATTTCCAAAAAGCCAACTGCCGCGCCGGCTGCTTTGCCAACGGCCTTGACTGAAACCTCGAAAAAAGGCTACCAGTTGTCTGAACACGTCAAGCGCTACTACCGCTCGACAGTCGCCTGATTCGCGTACCCACACCACTTTTTCCACTCATTTTTAAGGTGAACTCGTTATGAGCATCGTTAAGAAATCCGGTGAAACCACCCGCACAGCAGGTGGTGGACATTTAGTACATAGCTTAAAGAGAGCTGTCGCGTCTCGTTTACCCACACTGGATAGACGTGCGTTTTTACGTCGCTCCGGTATTGGTGCAGGTGCTGGTTTGGCCGCTAGCCAACTCAGTTTAATTCGTCCAGCCATGGCGGCCGAAGGGGCTGCAACCACAGACGGCAAGGGCAAAGTTGAAGTCAAGCGCACCGTATGTACTCACTGTTCAGTGGGTTGTGCGATTGACGCAGTCGTTGAAAATGGCGTTTGGACACGACACGAGCCAGTGTTTGACTCACCCATCAACCTTGGCGCTCATTGTGCTAAAGGTGCAGCTATTCGCGAGCACGGTCATGGCGACCACCGGTTGCGCTACCCCATGAAGCTGGTGAACGGCAAGTACACCCGATTGTCTTGGGATGTCGCGTTGACGGAAATTACCAACCAAATGAAAGATATTCAGAAGACCAGTGGTCCTGATTCTTTGTTCATGGTGGCATCCTCGAAAAGCAATAACGAGCAAGGTTATTTGCTACGCAAGTTCATGGCTTTTATGGGCACAAACAACTGCGACCACCAAGCCCGCATTTGCCACTCGACCACAGTTGCTGGTGTAGCCAACACATGGGGCTACGGCGCCATGACAAACAGCTACAACGATATGCGCAACTCCAAGTCTGCGATTTACATTGGCTCTAACGCAGCGGAGGCTCACCCTGTTTCCATGTTGCACATGTTGGCCGCCAAAGAAGCTGGCTGCAAAATGATTGTGGTGGATCCACGTTACACACGTACAGCTGCCAAAGCAGACCAATACGTGCGTCTACGCTCGGGCACTGACGTGGCATTTTTGTTTGGTTTGTGCTACCACATCTTCAAAAATGGCTGGGAAGACAAAGCGTACATAGACGACCGCGTTTGGGGCATGAACAAGGTCAAAGACGAAGTCATGGCCAAGTGGAATCCACAAAACGTTGAAGAGGTCACTGGCGTACCCGAAGCTGAAATGTACAAGGCCGCCCACACGTTGGCGCACAATCGCCCCGGCACAATCGTATGGTGTATGGGCCAAACCCAGCACACCATAGGCAACAACATGACGCGTGCGTCTTGTATTTTGCAATTGGCATTGGGCAACGTTGGTAAAGAAGGTGGCGGTGCAAATATTTTCCGAGGCCACGACAACGTTCAAGGCGTGACCGATCTAGGCCCCAACCCAGACTCATTGCCTGGCTACTACGGCCTGGCCGAAGGCTCATGGAAGCACTTCTGCAAAGTGTGGAACACCAGCTTTGACGACATGAAGGCGCGTTTTGCAGATGGCATGATGGGGGCAAAAGGCACCACCGTATCTCGTTGGATCGACGCTGTACTGGAGAAAAAAGAAAATATCGCACAGGCTAACCCTGTGAAAGGTTTGTTCTTTTGGGGCCATGCGCCCAACTCACAAACACGTGGCTTGGACATGAAGCGTGCCATGGATGCACTGGACTTGTTGGTGGTGGTCGATCCTTACCCCACAGCAACCGCTGCAATGGCTGCTATGCAAACCGAAGGTACGATTAACCCTAACCGTGCGGTGTATTTGCTACCGGCTGCTACCCAGTTTGAGTGTTCCGGTTCAGTGACCGCTTCTAACCGTTCACTGCAGTGGCGCGAGAAGGTCATCGACCCCTTGTTTGAGTCTTTGCCTGACCACGTCATCATGCAAGCCATTGCAGACAAGATGGGTTTTGGTGACGAAATGTCCAAAAACCACACCATGCTGACAACCAAGTTTGCCGGCAAAGAGTGGCGCGAACCACAAATCGAATCCATCCTGGAAGAAATCAACAAAGGTCTCTGGACCATCGGCTACACCGGTCAAAGCCCAGACCGCCTGAAAGCGCACATGCGCAACATGCACCTGTTTGATGTGCGCACCTTGCGCGCACGCGCTGGTGTGGACAAAGACACTGGCTACGACATATCTGGCGACTACTTCGGCTTGCCATGGCCATGCTGGGGCAACCCAGACATGAAGCACCCAGGCTCCCCCAACCTGTACCAGCCAAGCCGCTCTGTTATGGACGGCGGCAGCCCATTCCGTGCACGATTTGGTGTTGAGAAGGACGGCGAAAGCTTGTTGGCCGCTGACGGCTCTAGCACACCGGGTGCGGACATTCAGATGGGTTACCCAGAATTCAGCCACGAGATTCTCAAGAAATTAGGCTGGTGGGATGAGCTCACACCTGAAGAAAAGGTTGCAGCTGAAGGCAAGAACTGGAAGACCGACTTATCTGGCGGCATGGTTCGCGTGATCATGAAAAACCACGGTTGTCATCCATACGGCAATGCCCGCGCACGAACGATTGTGTGGAACTTCCCAGACCCAATCCCAGTTCACCGCGAGCCGCTGTACGGCAACCGTCCTGACTTGATTGCCAAGTACCCAACCTACGATGACTTCAAGAGCCACTGGCGTTTGCCAACCTTGTACAAGTCCATTCAAGACAAAAACATTGCCGACGGCGTGCCGGCGGCATTCCCATTGGTCTTGACGTCGGGTCGTTTGGTCGAGTACGAAGGCGGCGGTGAGGAAACCCGCTCTAACAAGTGGTTGGCCGAGCTACAACAAGAGAACTTTGTAGAGATTCACCCATCAGCAGCTGCCGCACGTGGCTTGCGCCATGGCGAGGCAGTCTGGTTGTCTACACCAACCGGTGCCCGTATCAAGTTGCAAACCTTGGTGACCAACCGTGTGCCGCTAGACACCGTTTTTGTACCTTTCCACTTCTCCGGATGGTGGCAAGGCAAAGACATCGTTGACTCTTACCCAGAAGGTACGGCTCCAATCGTCAGGGGTGAAGCTGTGAACACAGCCACCACCTACGGTTACGACTCGGTCACCATGATGCAAGAGACAAAAACCACAGTCTGTCAAGTAGCTAAAGCCTAGTAGGAGCACATTTAAATGGCACAAATGAAATTCATATGCGATACAGAACGATGTATCGAGTGC
>JANREF010000269.1 GCA_030726195.1 Burkholderiaceae bacterium
GCCCACGCCTATGAGTACGCCCTTTTTCTTGAGGTGTTTCACGCGGCCCAAGTCGCTGAAGACCTTCTCTTGCGCTTTTTCACGTACGGAGCAGGTGTTGAACAAAATCAAATCGGCTTCGTCGACGTTGCTGGTGGGCTCATAGCCCTGTGCTGCGCCCAAGACGTCGCTCATTTTGTCGGAGTCGTACTCATTCATTTGGCAGCCAAATGTTTTGATGAAGACTTTTTTGCTCATGGTGTGTGCTCGAATAAATACACAACACAACCATTGGACGGCACGCCCAGTGTGTGGGGGCAGTCAAACAACAGTCGGCAGTGCGTGGTGTAGATCCAGTGGCCGACCGGTGCCGCAGGCACCGTTTCAAGACGCTATTGTAGTGGGCGCAGACGCAGGCTTGAGGCCCGTGCGTCGGCGCATGGGCCTCAAGCGTAGCGTTTGGAGCGCAAGTTTTGTTTCATGTCCTTGAGCCTGGGCAGCAACTGCGCGCTGTCTAGGCGCAGCGCTACCAGCGTGGCCAACACGTCTATAACGGTAAGGTGCAGCAAGCGCGAGGTCATGGGGCTGTAGCGGTCAAAGCCCTCAGGGTGATCGGCGGCGAGGTGTATGTGGGCAGCACTGGCCAGTGGCGAGCCGCTGCAGGTGATGGCAATGGTGGTGGCACCGTGCTTGCGTGCAATGTCCGTGGCATCCATCAAATCGCGGGTGCGCCCGGAGTTGGATACGACCACCAAACAGTCGCCCGGCCCCATCATCGATGCGCTCATGACTTGCATGTGACCATCGCTGTAGGCCACGGTCGATACACCCAGTCTGAAAAACTTGTGCTGCGCGTCCTGCGCGACGATGCCAGAGTTGCCTGCACCAAAAAATTCAATGCGCTTGCCCAGCACGCAGGTGTTGATCAGGGCCAGGGCAGCCTTCTCAATGGCGTGTGTAGAGGCGTCGTTGCGGTACTTCAAAAATGCGGCCACGTTGTTGTCTATCACCTTGACCAGCACGTCGCTGACTTTGTCGTCTATGTCGACGCTGCGGTGGATGAACGGCACGCCTTCACTCACGGTGCCTGCGAGCTTGAGTTTGAAGTCGCTCAGGCCGTCGTAGCCCATGCTGCGGCAAAAGCGCACAACGGTGGGCTTGCTGACATGGGCGCGTTCGGCCAATTCTGTGACGGGCAAGCTGGCAAATGCGCGTGGGTCTACCAGTACGAGTTTGCCCACGCGCTGCTCTGCAGGGGCGAGAGACGGGAGCGAGGCGGTGATGCGGTCTAACATAGTGGTGACTTTTGCAAAATGGGCTGATTACAATAGGTACGGCCTTGATGCAAGGTAATGTAACTTTATTCCATATCCGGAGCAAGCTCAGATGAACCAGTTAGAAGCCCTGAAGCAGTACACCACCGTTGTGGCGGATACGGGCGATTTTGAACAAATGGCGGCCTTTGCCCCACAGGACGCGACCACCAACCCCTCACTGATTCTCAAGGCCGTGCAAATGCCCGCCTACCAGCCATTGTTGGCAGATGCGGTGGCCGGTGTGAAGGCCCGCGGTATGGCCAATAAGGCTCAGGCTGTGGATGCCGTCATTGATGCGTTACTGGTGCGGTTTGGCTGCGAGATTTTGAAGCATGTGCCTGGGCGCGTGTCTACAGAGGTAGACGCTCGTCTGAGCTTTGACACCGCTGCAACGGTTGCCAAAGGCCAGCAATTGGTTGCGCTGTACAACGCGCAGGGTGTGCACAACGAGCGTTTGCTGATCAAGGTGGCGTCCACCTGGGAAGGCATTCAAGCGGCAGCCCAGCTCGAAGCTGCGGGTATCAAAACCAACCTCACGCTGTTGTTCTCGTTTGCGCAGGCGGTGGCCTGTGCCAACGCTCGCGTGCAGCTGATTTCACCCTTTGTCGGGCGTATTTACGACTGGTACAAAAAGCAAGCGGGAGCGAATTGGGATGAGGCTGCCATGGCCGGTGCCAACGACCCCGGTGTGGTGTCGGTCACCCGCATCTACCGCTACTACAAGCGCCACGGTATTCCCACCGAAGTCATGGGTGCGAGTTTTAGGAACGTGGGGCAAATTGCGGCCTTGGCAGGCTGCGACTTGCTCACCATCAGCCCCGAGTTGTTGGCGCAGTTGCGAGGCAGCGAACAGCCCCTAGCGCGCTTGCTTGACCCCAGCGATCACAGCAGCACCGACGATTTGATGCAGTTGGATGAGGCGACGTTCCGCTTCATGCACAACCAAGACGCCATGGCCAGCGACAAGTTGAGCGAAGGCATACGTGCATTTGTGAAGGACACCGACACACTGGAAGCCTTGGTCGCTGCGCAAATGTGACGCTTGTGAGGCTGCCCGGGCTGGCGAGTCGCGCAGGTCTCAGCAGCGGCAATGGGTTGACTGGCTCCAATCGCCTCAACAGGATGGCAAGGTTTTTGAGCTGCTCATAAACGCGCGCACCTCAGTTGATCTGAGCTGCACGCGTTTGTTTAGGGCGTACCCAACGCGGCGATGGTGGTTGCAGCGTTTTCGTCGCCTTGCGCTGTTGCCTTTGGTGTTTGTCGCGGTGTCTGCAGCGGCACAGTGACGGTTGTTTGTGCTGTCGCCTGCGCCTTCATGTGCGCAATGTACTTCGCCAATGCCGTGTGGTCTTGCACGGCGTTGGTCGTGATGCAGTCGTTGAACTGGTATCTGCTGGCGGCCAATGCCAGCACCACGGGCAGGGCGCCCACGCCGCCGGCGATCACCGCCAAGTTGTTGTACGAGGCCGCTCCCATCACGGCCGATGCGGTACACAAATTGCCGACTTTTTGTTGGTCTGAGACATCGTTGCTCTTGGCCATGTCGTTCACATAAGCCATTTTCAGTGCCGCTAGGCCGACCAAGGCCAATGGTGAGGGGCTGGCGCCCAATAGAGGGTTGAGCTCAACCGCACCGCCTGCCAAACCTACGGCCGTGGTAACCGAGTCCATCGCTGCCGCAGCGTGCGCGCCGTTGGCGATATCGCTTACAGCATCATTCGTTTGTTCGCCCAGAAGTTCGGCCCAATTGGCGGGCACAGGGGCCAGATAGCCAACGTGCAGCGGTGTGCACACCTGACCTTTGCAATGTTGCTTGGATATCACGCGCGACAATGGCAGTTGCTTGATCAATGCGCCGCGTGGGTCCTGAATGGTTGCAAACACCATGGTGGGCTGTGCATCGACTTGCGGGCTTGGGCGTTCAGCCGATGCGGTGTCGTTGGCCTCCACATCGGGCGACCCGCTCAAGTGCCTTTGCAACTCTGGATTGGGGGCCAAGTAGCCCAGCGACACCGTGGTGCAGTCGCTTTCGCTCTTGCATTGACGTTCTTTGACGTGGCTGGCGCCCGGTAGGCTCTTGACCCAGGGCAGGTTGTTGCTACCTGCGTAGGCGAATACGTAGGGCTCTATGAATTCTTTAGAATTCAAAACTGTTGCGTGTGCGATCTGATATGTATTTATATTTAATGCAGTTAATGCAATTGCGCCCACTCTTATTAAATTAATTGCATTCATCTTCAGACCCTCGGTAAAGTAATTCATATTTAGTTGTGATCTTGACCTGCCCCCTTTAGCCGTACCACTGAATTAGAAGTTGGTCTGCAGGTTCAA
>JANREF010000270.1 GCA_030726195.1 Burkholderiaceae bacterium
AGACAGCGACCAAGACAATCACCACGATGTAGTGTCGCAAACCCCGCCGTGCGCCAGGCCATCCCCTCTCTGTCGCTGTTGCCCTCTATTTTTCTTTTTCTTTTCATCCCTTTTGATTCTTTTTTAACGTTGAGAAACGCCCAACATGACCGATAACAACGAACACCCTGATTCACGCAAACCCACGCTGCGCGCCGGTGCGCGCCGCGACAACTTTGGTGCCGCGCCACGCAAACCCGTACGCGGCAGTGCCCCGTTGGCCCGCTTTGTAAAGCGCGAGCCAAGCGCCTACGAGGTGGAGGTGCGCCAAGCCGCCAGTGTGGCCATGCAAAAACTAGAGCAAGCCGCTGCCAGGCCGGAGCCTGAGCCGCAAGCGCCGCGCTACGGACGCGACCGCAATGAGGGTGGCGCACGCTACGAGGGCCGCGGCGAACCGCGCCGCGAGGGGCGCGGTAACGAACGCAGTGACGCACGGGGTGAGGCACGCGGTGATACCCGGGGTGATGCTCGTTTTGCGCCTAGGCGTGATTCGGGCTATGACGATCGCGGCGCGAATCGGGGCTGGGATGAGCGCCCCCGTTACGATCAGCCACGCAACGACAGGCCACGCAGCGCCGGGCCTCGCGACGCCTATGCACGCGACGACCGTCCACGCGACAGTCACGCTGCACCGTCGCGCGCCCAGCCCATGGGGGACTCGCCCGCTGCGCGCGCCTTGTCGTTGCTATCGAACGCGGCTCCCAGTTTTGAGCCGGCACGTGAGCGGCGCGAGTACCGAGACGACCGTGACCAATGGGCGCGTCAAGACGACCGAGGCGCACGCGGCGACCGGGACGGGCGTTACGAGCGCAATGACCGCAACGCAGGTGGTTACGACCGCCCGCGCTATGAGCCTCGCAGTGAGCAGCGCAATGAGTCGCGTTACGAACCCCGTTACGAGCCACGCGATGGCCGCTCCTTAGGGGGAGCGCAGCGCGAGCAAGCACCGCGATTTGAAGATCGTCCAAGAGGCGAGGTGCGCGGCAGCTACCGCGACGCAGCGCCAAGACGCGATACAGCGCCAACACGCGACAGCTACGGTGCACAGTCTGCGCGGCACGACTCGAACGCGCCGCACAAGCCTGCGCATATGGGGCCTAAGACCGATGCCGAAAAAGCCGGTGGTATTCGCTTGAACAAGCGCTTGGCCGAGCTGGGCATGTGCTCGCGCCGTGAGGGTGATGCTTGGATTGAAAAGGGCTGGGTCACCGTCAACGGTGAAGAGGCGCAAATGGGTCAAACCGTTTTTGAGACCGACACGATTGAAGTGGCGCAAGCTGCACAAGCCGAGCAGGCGCAGCAAGTCACCATGCTGCTGCACAAGCCCATGGGTTATGTCAGTGGCCTGCCAGAAGACGGCCACGAAAGCGCTGCAACGCTGATTGGCCCACAGTCACAATGGGTACAAGACCCTGTTCGCACCCGTTTCCAGGCGCGCTTCACACGCGGCTTGGCACCGGCTGGGCGTTTGGATATTGACTCCACCGGCTTGATTGTGTTCACCCAAAATGGCCTGGTTGCCAGGCAACTCATTGGCGAGAACTCAGACGTTGAAAAAGAGTATTTGGTGCGCGTGCACTGGTTGGGTGACAACCCCACGGCCGATTCTGAGGTGGTCGAGACCGACGTGGAGTCGGTGTTCCCCTCCGAGCGTTTGGCTTTGTTGCGCGAGGGCCTGTTTTTAGATGGGCAAGCGTTGTTGCCAGCTGAGGTGGCATGGCAAAACCCAGAGCAGCTGCGCTTTGTGTTGAAAGAGGGCAAGAAGCGCCAAATTCGACGCATGTGTGAGCAAGTTGGCCTGAAGGTGGTGGGTTTGAAGCGCATACGCATCGGCTCCGTGGTGCTGGGTAATTTGCCTGTTGGGCAGTGGCGCTTTTTGGGGCCCAACGAGCGTTTTGGCGTTTGAGCGAGACGCGCAGGCCGCATGGCAGATCCGGTGGGCCAAGGCCCATCGAGCTGATGGGACCCCTTGCGTGTAAACCAGCAAGGCATGAATGCCATCAGGCGGTAAGGCAGTAAGGCCGTAATGCAGCAAGCGTCAACCCTGGGCGCTCAAGACAACCAGTGCAGTCCATCCGTGGTGTGCACTGGTTTTTTTGTGCCGCCAGCGTGCACAACCGCGTGCACATGCACATGCACATGCGCGGGCGCAGGCAGGTGCGCAGACGCACGTGGTCGCCCGCTGTCTTGAAATACGCCCGCGCGCCCCAACATCGAACACAAGCTCGCATCACCGCGAGTTATCTCCTCTCTTGACATGCATTGAGCACTGATATGACCAAACAAACACATGCCTTTCAAGCCGAAGTCGCACAACTGTTGCACTTGGTAACCCATTCGCTGTATTCCAATCCCGACATCTTTGTGCGCGAGCTGGTCTCCAACGCCTCTGACGCTTGCGACAAATTGCGCTTTGAGGCGCTCCATGCGCCCGAGCTGTTTGAGGATGCGCCAGAGTTGGATATTCGCGTGTCGTTCGATAAGGCGGCCCAAACCATCACCATTGCCGACAATGGCATTGGCCTGTCTGAGCAAGAAGCCATTGACAACTTGGGCACCATCGCCAAGAGCGGTACACGCGACTTTGTGAGCAAGCTCTCAGGCGACCAAAAGAAGGACTCTCAGCTCATTGGCCAGTTTGGCGTGGGCTTTTACTCGGGCTACATCGTGGCCCACACCATCACGGTGGAGTCGCGCCGCGCGGGTGCGCCGCATGCGCAAGGCGTGCGCTGGGTCAGCGGCGGCACGGGCGAGTTCGAGGTGGAGGCCATAGAGCGATCCGAACGCGGTACCAGCATCACGCTGCACCTGCGCGATGACGCCATGGACTACTTGAACCACTGGAAACTGAAGTCCGTGATCGAGAAGTACTCAGACCACATCAGCCTGCCCATACGCATGCAAAAAGAAGAGTGGGACAAAGACAAAAGTGAGTACGTGCAAACCAGCGAGTGGGAAGCTGTGAATGCGGCCAGCGCTTTGTGGACACGCTCTAAAAAAGACATCACCGACGAGCAGTACCAAGCGTTTTACAAAAATATCAGCCACGACCAAGCCGACCCCTTGGCATGGAGCCACAACCGCGTAGAGGGCAGTACCGAGTACACGCAACTGCTGTATGTGCCAGCTACCGCGCGTCAAGACTTGTTCAGCCGCGATACCAAGGCGGGCATCAAGCTGTATGTGAAACGGGTATTCATCACTGACGATGCGGACACGCTCATGCCCTCGTACTTGCGCTTCGTTCAAGGTGTGGTGGACAGCGCAGACTTGCCCCTGAACGTGAGCCGCGAGTTGCTGCAAGAAAGCCGTGACATGAAGGCCATACGCGAAGGCAATACCCGGCGCGTGTTGGCCATGTTGGAAGACATGGCAAAAAAAGCAGCGCCTGTACCTGCAGCGGATGCGGCACAGCCGCCATCCGATGATGGTGGTGTGAGTGACGCTGTGGTCACGTCGGACAAGCACGCAAGCGACGCCTTGGAGGGCAACGAGGCCCCGGCGGCCAGCGACGACAGCTACAACCGCTTTTACGCCGAGTTTGGTGCGGTGCTCAAAGAGGGTTTGGGCGAAG
>JANREF010000271.1 GCA_030726195.1 Burkholderiaceae bacterium
CCACCCCAAATGCCGCATTCATGGGGTGCTTGCTTGATGGCGAAGCCCAAACAAGTCCTTTTTTGCCAAGGAAAAAGCCCGGTTTTATGGCGGTGATGGGGTCAAAAATCACCACCTTGAATCGGTAAGTACTCCACCCTAATTTTTTGCAGCGCCAAGATTTTTGAGCTGTAGACCCATTTTGGGCTATATTTCTGGTGTCAAAGCAATAGGCAAAGCAGCTCAAAACAAAGACGAAAAAGCTACTTTGTAACCACGCTCTAGCCCAGCTTTAAACGCTGCACAGCGCTTTAACAGCCAATCCAGCGGGTCGAGCAGCTGGCCCTGCCAAAAAGCGCACACAGGGCTTTTTGCGCAGTCTGCGGGTGCTTATCCACAGCGCCGCCAAGTTATCCACAGAAAACCTATGAAAATCGCGCTTTTCATAGGTTTTGGGGTTAACGCGTTGAAATCATTGAAGAAAAAAACCTGTGAAAAAGTTATCCACAGGCTCGCTTTTTACCGCTGCTTTTCCATTTAATACACCAGAAACCCGCCAAACTGGCGGGACTCAGGTTGCCCAAAGAAACCTATGAAAACACAATAAAAGCAACGGAAATACTAGGTTTTGGAGCAACGCAACATGGCACAAGCAAAAACACTCACCGCAGCAGACATCGACCGCTTGCTGGCTTACATTGACACACGCAAATACGCAGCGCGCAACAGGGCTATGGCGCTGCTGACGCACTGGGCGGGTTTAAGGATTGGGGAAGTGGCGTGTTTGCGCTGGTGCGATGTGGTGACCAGCGAGGGGCAGATCAAGGATGAAATCCGTCTGCTGCCCGACATGACCAAGGGGCGGCAGGCGCGCACCGTGTTCATCAACGCCCGGCTCAAGGCTGAGCTGCAGGCCTACGTGGCGCAGGCCCGATGTGTGGACCGGCACTATCCGCTGTTTGCCAGTCAAAAGAGCGTGTGCGCGGGCTTTAGTGCCAACAGCCTTGCGCAAACCTTTGCCCAGCTCTACGCGGGTGCGGGCCTTGAGGGTGCCAGCAGCCACAGCGGGCGCCGCACGTTTTTAACCAACTTAGCCAACAAAGGCATTGCCATCCACATCTTAAAAACGCTGGCTGGGCACCGCAGCATCAGCACCACTGCAGCTTACCTGTACAGCAGCCCCAATCAGCTGAAGGCAGCAGTGGAGTTGGCTTGAATCTCAACACTGAACCCACCCTCAAACTCCTTCCCCGGCCGCAACACGCTAGGCCGGCTCACGCGCACGGGCTCTACGCACACAAAGCGTTGCCAATCGTCGTCGGGCATGTCATTTAGGGCTTGGGCGCCGGCTTTGCCGGGGTTCCACACCATCCACTGGTCAAAGCCTGTCATGCTCAGCTGTAGTGTGTGGGTGGGCGTTTGTAGCTGCAGCGGGGCTTGGGTGTCGTACAAACACTCAAACTCTTCGCCTTGCCAGCTCACGACGGCTTCTGTTTGGGTGGTTTTATGGGGGGTGTAGCGGTCTTGCACCGCTGCACCCTGCAAGCCCAGCAGCTGGCTGGCGCACAAATCGGCTGTGGCCCAGTAGGGGTGCAGGCCACCGGTCCATGCAAACGTTGTGTTGCCGGTGTTTCGCACCTGCAGGCGCATGTGTGGGGCATTTGCCGTTAGCAGGGCGGTCAGCACCAGCTGGGCGCTGTTAGGCCAGTTGGGTTGGTCGCCCAGGTGTATGCGCAGCTCACACAGCACGCGGTGCCCACCAGCATGGGCGCCCTGCTCCACCAGCTGCCATGGCAGGTCGCGCGCAAAACCATGCTTTTTGAGTGGGCCGCGGTCGTCAAACTGGGGGAAGAGCACGGGCACACCGCCGCGCACCGCCTGGTTGGCTTGCCCGCTTAGCGCAGACACATACAAGAGCTCAACACCGCGGCAAGCGGCACCCAGCAACTGCGCCCCATGAGGCCTATAGCTTAGCGGCGAATCCACCTTGGCACCCTAAACCGCACAATGGCCAGGTAGGTGTACACGTACGACACCACGAACAGCAGTGCAAACAGCTGCAGCACCCAGGTGTGGGCCCAAAATAGCATAGCGGGCACGACCGACATGAGGGCGAATGCAGCCAAGTAAGGGGTGGTTTTGTTGTTGCGGGCCAGCAGGCGTGCGGCTTCTTCGGGCTCTAGCACTTTTTTGACCAAGCGGCGGTACACCAGCTGATGCAAGTGCATGGCGTCAGCCATGCCAGGTGAGTCTCCCCGAGCCCACTTTCGATACATCGAAAAAAACGTTTCCCACACCGGGTAAATGAGCAACAGCACCGGAAACCAGGGCGACACCTGCGGGTGGCGCTGCACCAGTGCAATGCTCACCAGCGCCACCACCATGCCCCACAGGTAGGCGCCACCGTCGCCCGCAAACACCATGCCGCGGGGGTAGTTCCACACCAAAAACCCCGCTGTGGCCGCTGCCAAACACAGCACCACGGCAGCCAGCTCGCGGTCGCCCAGCTGCAGCGCCACATGAGCCAAGGCCACACACACCATCAGCGCCACGCTGCCCGCCAGGCCGTTGTAGCCATCGATGATGTTGAACGCATGGGGCAGCCCCATAATGCCGAAAACCGCCAGCCCCATGCCCAGCAGCGGCGTGGCTTGCCAGTAGCCGTCTAGCAGCGGCAAGCCCAAAGTGGGTACTGTCAGGCCCCAGTAGCTCACGGCCGACACACCCAATGCCCCCGTGACCAGCAAACGCCAGCGCACCGCCACGCGCTGCGTTAAATCTTCAAGCGCACCCGCTACCGTGGCTACCGCGCCCAGCAGGGCAAACAAAGCCCAGTCGCCCCAGGTGGGGTTGATTCCGTTAAAAACCCCCAAGGCAGGCAAGCTCATGGCCAGCAACAAGCTCACCACCCAACCCAGCAGCATGCTTATGCCGCCTAGGCGGGGCACTGCACCTGCATGGAAGCGCTGGGGTGCCGTATGGCTGTATGCCATTGCATGGAATTTAAACCAGCGCCTGACCCAAAGCGTACTCAACAGCGAGGCAACAAAGGCCACAACACATAACAACAACAAAGGCTACCCCAAAACGTTTAATTTTTGCTTTTGAATTTGGGAGCTAGTTTAAACCGCCACACATAGCGCCGAAACGCGGCAGACAGCCACAGCCGCAACAAACTGCGCACATGCCACGCCAGGTGGTGCCCGCTCTTGCCGGTGTTGCGCTGGGCTAGGTGCACCACTGTAGCTGGCCCTTGCTGCATGCGGTAGCCTGCCAGCTGCAGGCGCAGGCAAATGTCGGTGTCTTCGCAATACATAAAGTAGCGCTCGTCAAACCCACCCAAGGCAGCAAACGCAGAAGAGCGCCACACCATACAGGCGCCATTGACCCAATCGGCCTGGTTGACCTGCAAAGGCTGGGCCACCCGGGCACCGCCACCCATACGCCGCAGCACACGGGCAGCCAAGGCCCACGGCATGGGCACATGGCGCGCAAAGTCTTGCGCAGCCCCATGCTCGTTCACCTGCATGGGGCATACCAAAGCCACATTGGGCTCAAAGCCATCACTCAGCAAAGCCGCCCAAAAAGCATCAGCCTTTGTAGAC
>JANREF010000272.1 GCA_030726195.1 Burkholderiaceae bacterium
TGGTCCAGTCCATTTCAGACACGTGCACCAAGCCTTCGATGCCTGGCTCGAGTTCAACAAATGCGCCGTAGTCAGCGATGTTGGTGATCTTGCCGAACAAGCGTGTGCTTTGTGGGTAGCGGCGGCCAACGCCCATCCATGGGTCATCACCCATTTGCTTCAGACCCAGTGATACGCGGTGCTTTTCAGCATCAAACTTCAACACTTTGGCAGAGATTTCTTGACCAGCTTGCACCACTTCGCTTGGGTGACGTACACGACGCCATGCCATATCGGTGATGTGCAACAAGCCATCGATGCCGCCCAAGTCCACGAACGCACCGTATTCGGTGATGTTCTTGACCACGCCGGTCACGATGACGCCTTCTTTCAAAGTTTCCATCAGCTTGGCGCGCTCTTCGCCCATGCTCACTTCAACCACGGCGCGACGTGACAACACGACGTTGTTGCGCTTGCGGTCGAGCTTGATAACCTTGAATTCGAGGGTCTTGTTTTCGTACGGTGTCAGGTCTTTGGTTGGACGCATGTCGACCAAAGAACCTGGCAAGAATGCACGGATGCCGTTGACCAAAACGGTCAGGCCGCCTTTGACTTTGCCGCTGGTGGTGCCGGTTACGAATTCGCCAGACTCCAATGCCTTTTCCAAAGACATCCAAGAGGCCAAGCGCTTGGCTTTGTCGCGTGACAGCAGTGTGTCGCCGTAGCCGTTTTCAACAGCGTCGATGGCAACGGAGACGAAGTCGCCTACTTGAACTTCGAGTTCGCCCAAGTCGTTTTTGAATTCTTCCAATGGCACGTAGGCCTCGGACTTCAAGCCGGCATTCACAACCACGTGGTTGTGGTCAATGCGTACGACTTCGGCAGAGATCACTTCACCAGCGCGCATCTCGGCACGTTGCAATGACTCTTCAAATAGGGCTGCAAAAGATTCAGACATTAAGTTTCCTAAACTGCGTCGACACAACAACGATAGGCACGCACGCGTGCATCAGCGGTATATGTAGGGCAGTGTTGTGTTGCAGCAAAGCTGCGGGGTTACGTTGAACATCCCACCTCGCGGTGTGCCACGGTGGGCACTGGTCGCACGATTAGGGCGTGAAAAAAAGCGCTGTAAAAATACTCACAGCACTTGCTTGCTTTGCCACCAGTTCAGCACTTGATCAACCGATTGCTCGATGCTCAAAGTGGTGTTGTCTAGCAGCTGGGCATCTTCAGCGGGCTTGAGGGGCGCGTGTACGCGACTGGTGTCGCGCGCATCTCGCTCTTGCAAGTCCGCCAAAAGACTGTCGATGTTAGCAGAATTTCCCTTAGAAATCAATTGTTTGTAACGGCGCTGCGCGCGTTGTTCGGCGCTGGCGGTCAAAAACACCTTGAGTGGGGCGTTGGGGAAGATCACAGTGCCCATGTCTCGGCCATCGGCGACCAAGCCCGGCGCTTTGGCAAAGCCATGCTGCAAGGCGGTCAAGGCATCGCGCACGGGCTGCAGGGCAGACACGCGCGAGGCGGCCATGCCAGCGGCTTCGGTGCGGATGTCGCTGCTCACATCAGTACCATTGAGGTACACGGCGTCGCCTGAAAACTGCACCTGCATGCTTGCGGCCAATTCGCCCAGCGCTTGCGCGTGGCTGGGGTTGGCGATGTCTTGGGCCGCGGTGGACAGGCCTGCTGTTTGGGCCGCGACACCAACCAAACGGTACAAAGCGCCAGAGTCCAGCCAAGCGTAGCCCAAGGCCTTGGCCACGCATTGCGACAAGGTGCCTTTGCCGGAGGCGGTCGGGCCGTCGATGCAAATCACGGGTACGCGCCCAGGGACCACTTGCGCCAGGGCAAACAAGGCTTCGAAGTAGTCGGGGAAGGTTTTGGCCACGCAGTGGGGCTCGTTGATGCGTGTGACCAGATGGCGGGGGTTGAACGCGGCCAAGGATAGGCACATGGCGATGCGGTGGTCGTCGTAGGTGGCAATGGGTGCGGTGGTCCATGCACGGTCAGACAGCGGTGGTGTGATGCTGATGCAGTCTGCACCTTCAACCACAGTGGCACCGAGCTTGCGCAGTTCGGTGGCCATGGCGCTCAAGCGGTCGGTTTCTTTCACCCGCCAGCTCGCGATGTTGCGCAGCGTGGTGGTGCCTTGGGCGTACAGGGCCATGACGGCCAAGGTCATGGCTGCGTCGGGTATGTGGTTGCAGTCCAAGTCTATGGCTTTGAGTGGCCACGCACCGCGGCGAATGTGCAGGGCGTTGGCCCCGCCTGTCACCACCGCGCCCATGGCTTGGGCGGCTTCCACAAATCGGATGTCACCTTGAATCGAGTCCAAGCCCACGCCTTGCACGGTCACGCCCTCATCGCTTGGCGCAATGGCGCCCAGCGCAATGAAGTAGCTCGCAGAGGAGGCGTCGGCCTCAACATGCAAGCTGCCAGGGGACTGGTAGCACGAGCCGCCGGGGATGGTGAAGGTAGACCACGCATCGCGGTGCACGTGCACGCCAAAACGTGCCAACAGCTGCAAGGTGATGTCAATGTAGGGCTTGGAGATGAGCTCGCCCACCACCTGAATGACCACGTCTTGTTTCGCCACCAAGGGCAGGGCCAGCAGCAAAGCGGTTAAGAACTGACTGGACACATCGCCACGCACCTGAATGGGGGCGGATAGGTCTAGGTCGTGCACGGCGCCGTCGCCCAAACGCAGCGGCGGAAAACCCGGGTTGCCAAGGTCTGTCACCATGCCGCCCATGGCGCGCAAGGCCTGAACCAAGTCGCCAATGGGGCGCTCGTGCATGCGTGCTACACCTGAGAGCTCAAAGGAGCCGCCCTGTGTGGTGGCCAGCAAGGTCAGTGCGGCGCACAGGGGGCGCATGGCCGTGCCTGCATTGCCTAAAAACAATTGGGCGCTTTTGTTGCGCAGCTGCCCAGCCAAGCCACCAATGCGCACCGTGTGGGCGCTGGTGTGCTCAATGCTGCAGCCCAGCGTGGCCAATGCCTGCAGCATGACGTGGGTGTCATCTGAGGCCAGCAGATCGTGAATATCGGTGTGGCCATCGCACAGCGCCGCGAGCAGCAGCACGCGGTTGGAAATGCTCTTGGAGCCTGGTAACTGCACGGTGCCACTGGCGCTGGCCAGCGGGGGTACGTCTAAGAATGCGGTGTTGAACATGCGTTTGGGCGGCGTTAGTCTGTCGCTTTGAGTTGCCAGGCCGCTCGGCGCGCGCTGGCGTGCGAAATGCTGTCGTGTAACCCGGTGGCGTTGGCGTCGTGGACCAGCGCTTTGAGTTGCGCCAGCGCAGACTCAAAATGCGCCAATTCGCCCAGCAAGGCTTCGCGGTTGGCGACAAAGACGTCGCGCCACAATGCCGGGCTGCTGGCTGCAATACGGGTGAAATCTCTAAACCCAGGGCCTGCCAGCGCCAACGCTTGCTCGTCGCTGAGCGCATTCATGTAGGCAAAAGCCAGCAGGTGGGGCAGGTGGCTGACCGCGGCAAACACCTGATCGTGGGCCTGTGCCGACATGCTGTGCACGCTCGCGCCACAGCTGCGCCACAGGGCTTGGGCTTGTGCCAGTGCTTGGGGATGGGTGTGGGTTG
>JANREF010000273.1 GCA_030726195.1 Burkholderiaceae bacterium
TGGACTTCGAATTCGACCCGAAAGACTTCTTGTACTTCCGCGTTGACCGCCGCCGCAAGATGCCTGTGAGCATTTTGCTCAAGGCCATTGGCCTGACGCCAGAAGCGATTTTGGCCAACTTCTACGTGAACGACCACTTCCGCTTGATGGACAGTGGCGCGCAAATGGAGTTTGTGGCCGAGCGCCTGCGCGGTGAAATCGCACGTTTTGACATCACCGACAAGTCCGGCAAGGTTGTGGTGCCCAAAGACAAGCGCATCACGGTGCGTCACACCCGTGAGCTGGAGCAGTCTGCGACCACCCACATCAGCGTATCGGAAGAGTACTTGTTGGGCCGTGTGGTTGCCAACAACATCGTCGATCCAGACACCGGTGAAATCATTGCCAAGGCCAACGACGAGTTGACCGAAGCCTTGCTGAAGAAGCTGCGTTCTGCTGGCATCCAAGAGTTGGCGTGTATCTACACCAACGAATTGGACCAAGGCAACTACATCTCTCAAACCCTGCGTACAGACGACACCGCCGACGAGTTCCAAGCGCGTGTAGCCATCTACCGCATGATGCGCCCAGGCGAGCCACCCACCGAAGATGCGGTGCAGGCTTTGTTCCAGCGTTTGTTCTACAACCCAGATACCTACGACTTGTCTCGCGTGGGCCGTATGAAGTTCAACGCCCGCGTGGGCCGCGACGAGTCAACCGGCCCCATGGTGCTGTCCAACGAAGACATCTTGGCTGTGACCAAGATTTTGGTGGACTTGCGCAATGGCCGTGGCGAAGTGGACGACATCGACCACTTGGGCAACCGCCGCGTGCGTTGCGTGGGCGAGCTGGCCGAGAACCAATACCGCACCGGTTTGGCGCGTATCGAAAAAGCCGTGAAAGAGCGTTTGGGTCAAGCCGAGCAAGACCCGCTCATGCCACACGACTTGATCAACTCCAAGCCCATTTCTGCGGCGCTCAAAGAGTTCTTTGGCGCGTCACAGCTGAGCCAGTTTATGGACCAGACCAACCCCCTGTCTGAGATCACGCACAAGCGTCGTGTATCAGCCTTGGGCCCAGGTGGTTTGACCCGCGAGCGCGCAGGCTTTGAAGTGCGTGACGTGCACGTGACCCACTACGGTCGCGTCTGTCCAATTGAAACGCCAGAAGGTCCAAACATTGGTTTGATCAACTCGCTGGCGCTGTACGCACGTTTGAACGAGTACGGTTTCATTGAAACCCCATACCGCCGCGTGACCGACGGCTTGGTCACCAACGAGATCGATTACTTGTCGGCCATTGAAGAAGGCAAGTACGTGATCGCGCAGGCCAACGCACCGCTGAACGACAAGGGTGTGTTGGAAGGCGACTTGATCTCCGCACGTGAGAAGGGCGAATCTGTATTGGTCAGCGCCGAGCGCATCCAATACATGGACGTGTCACCTGCGCAGATCGTGTCTGTGGCGGCCTCTTTGGTGCCGTTCCTTGAGCACGACGATGCCAACCGCGCGTTGATGGGTGCGAACATGCAGCGTCAAGCTGTGCCTGTACTGCGCCCTGAAAAGGCTGTGGTCGGCACCGGTATTGAGCGCGTCGCCGCTGTGGACTCGGGCACCGTGGTGACCGCAAACCGTGGTGGTGTGGTGGACTACGTGGACGCAACCCGTGTGGTGGTGCGTGTGAACGACGTTGAAGCCGTTGCCGGTGAAGTGGGTGTTGATATTTACAACCTCATCAAATACCAGCGTTCCAACCAGAACACCAACATCCACCAGCGCCCCATCGTGAAGACGGGCGACTTGATTGCCAAAGGCGACGTGATTGCCGACGGCGCATCGACCGACTTGGGTGAGTTGGCACTGGGCCAAAACATGTTGGTGGCCTTCATGCCATGGAACGGTTACAACTTCGAAGACTCCATCCTCATCTCTGAGCGTGTGGTGTCTGAAGACCGTTACACGTCTATCCATATTGAAGAGCTGGTGGTCATGGCTCGTGACACCAAGCTGGGCGCCGAAGAAATCACGCGCGACATCCCCAACTTGGCCGAAACGCAGCTCAACCGCTTAGACGACTCCGGCATTATTTATGTTGGTGCTGAGGTCAGCCCGGGCGATACCTTGGTGGGTAAGGTCACGCCTAAAGGCGAGACCACACTGACGCCAGAAGAAAAGCTGCTGCGCGCCATTTTTGGTGAAAAAGCATCCGACGTGAAAGACACCTCGCTGCGTGTTGACCAAGGCTCGCAAGGCACGGTCATCGATGTGCAAGTGTTCACCCGCGAAGGTATTCAGCGCGACAAGCGTGCACAACAAATCATTGACGACGAGTTGAAGCGTTTCCGCTTGGACTTGAACGATCAATTGCGCATCGTTGAACTCGACGCTTTCGACCGTATCGAAAAACTCATTGTTGGCAAAAAAGCCAACGGCGGCCCACAGAAGCTGGCCAAGGGTGCGACCATCGACAAGGCCTACTTGGCTGAGCTCGAAAAGCACCACTGGTTTGATATCCGTCCCGCCGATGACGACGTTGCAGCGCAGTTGGAGTCTGCTAAAAACTCGTTGACGCAAACGCGTCACAGTTTTGACCTGGCCTTCGAAGAGAAGCGCAAAAAGCTCACCCAAGGCGACGAGTTGCCAGCGGGCGTGCTGAAAATGGTCAAGGTCTACATTGCGATCAAGCGTCGCTTGCAGCCTGGTGACAAGATGGCTGGTCGTCACGGTAACAAAGGTGTGGTCTCCAAGATCGTGCCGGTTGAAGACATGCCATACATGGCCGACGGCACACCGTGCGACATCGTGCTCAACCCGTTGGGCGTGCCTTCACGTATGAACGTGGGTCAGGTGTTGGAAGTGCACTTGGGCTGGGCCGCTAAAGGCTTGGGCCTGCGCATTGGTGGCATGCTGCAAGAAGGCGCGCGCACAGCAGAAGTGCGCGGTTTCTTGGACGACATCTACAACAGCGCCGGTCGTCACACCGACATCAAGTCCTTGTCGGACACCGAAGTGTTGAGCATGGCCGAGAACCTGCAAAACGGCGTGCCGTTTGCAACGCCTGTGTTTGACGGTGCATCAGAAGACGAAATCCGCGCCATGTTGAAGCTGGCTTACCCCGACGACATTGCCAAGCGCAAGGGCCTCACAGAGACCCGCACGCAAGCGCAGTTGTACGACGGACGCACTGGTGACGCTTTCGAGCGCAAGACCACGGTTGGTTACATGCACGTGCTGAAGTTGCACCACTTGGTGGACGACAAGATGCACGCCCGTTCAACCGGCCCATACAGCTTGGTCACGCAGCAGCCGCTGGGTGGTAAAGCGCAGTTCGGTGGACAGCGTTTTGGTGAGATGGAGGTGTGGGCGCTGGAGGCTTACGGTGCTTCTTACACATTGCAAGAAATGCTCACCGTCAAGTCGGACGACGTGCAAGGACGTACCAAGGTGTACGAAAGCATTGTCAAAGGCGAGCACGCGATCACGGCCGGTATGCCCGAGTCGTTCAACGTGCTGGTCAAAGAAATCCGTTCATTGGGTATCGACATTGAGTTGGAGCGCTCTTGAT
>JANREF010000274.1 GCA_030726195.1 Burkholderiaceae bacterium
TACCGTGGGCCCAACGCTCAAGCTGCACCAGTGTGGTTTGCCAAAGGCCATGGCCTTGGAGCTGTTCAAGCCGTTCATCTTTGCACGCCTGGAAGCCATGGGCATCGCCACCACGATCAAGGCGGCGAAGAAAGAAGTTGAATCGGGCACGCCCGTGGTGTGGGACATCTTGGAAGAGGTGATTAAAGAGCACCCCGTGTTGCTCAACCGCGCACCAACGCTGCACCGTTTGGGCATTCAAGCCTTCGAGCCAATCCTCATCGAAGGCAAAGCGATTCAGTTGCACCCATTGGTGTGTGCTGCGTTCAACGCCGACTTTGACGGTGACCAAATGGCCGTGCACGTGCCGTTGTCTGTAGAAGCACAAATGGAAGCCCGCACACTGATGCTGGCGTCTAACAACGTGCTGTTCCCAGCCAACGGCGAGCCGTCTATCGTGCCGTCACAAGACGTGGTGCTGGGCTTGTACCACGCCACCCGTGACCGCGTGAACGGCAAGGGTGAGGGCTTGATGTTTGCAGGCGTATCTGAAGTACAGCGCGCCATGGACGCCGGCGAAGTGGAACTGACCGCTCGCGTGTCTGTGCGCTTGCCCCAGTACACCAAAGACAAAGAGACTGGCGAATTCAGCGTCTCCTACTCAGTGGTCAACACCACTGCAGGCCGCGCGTTGTTGTCGGAAATTTTGCCCAAGGGCCTGCCTTTTGAGAACCTGAACAAGGCGCTCAAGAAGAAAGAAATTTCAAAGCTCATCAACGCTTCATTCCGCAAGTGCGGTTTGAAAGAGACCGTGGTGTTCGCCGACAAGTTGCTGCAAAACGGTTTCCGTTTGGCAACCAAGGCGGGTATCTCCATTGCCATTGACGACATGTTGGTGCCACCAGAGAAGGCGGGCATCATTGCGCGCGCGGAATCCGAAGTCAAGGAAATTGCAATGCAATACGCCTCTGGCTTGGTGACCGCTGGTGAGCGCTACAACAAAGTGGTGGACATTTGGGGCAAAGCCGGTGACGAAGTGTCTAAGGTGATGATGGCGCAATTGGCCAAAGAAAAAACCACAGACCGCGATGGCAACATCGTGGACCAAGAGTCGTTCAACTCCATCTACATGATGGCCGACTCCGGTGCGCGTGGTTCTGCTGCGCAGATTCGCCAGTTGGCGGGTATGCGTGGTTTGATGGCCAAGCCAGACGGCTCCATCATTGAGACGCCTATTACCGCAAACTTCCGCGAAGGCCTGAACGTGCTTCAGTACTTCATCTCCACACACGGTGCACGTAAAGGCTTGGCCGACACCGCGTTGAAGACAGCAAACTCAGGCTACCTGACACGCCGTTTGGTGGACGTGACCCAAGACTTGGTGATCACAGAACTCGACTGCGGCACCTCCAACGGCACGTCTATGCGCGCCATTGTTGAAGGTGGTGAAGTGATTGAATCATTGCGTGACCGCGTGTTGGGTCGCACCTTGGTTGAAGACGCACTCAGTCCAGAAACCCAAGCTGTGTTGGCCAAAGCCGGCGACATGCTGGAAGAAGACACGCTGGACATTTTGGAAGCGGCAGGCGTGGACGAGGTGAAGGTGCGTACAGCCCTGAACTGTGAAACACGCTTTGGCTTGTGTGCCAAGTGTTACGGTCGCGACTTGGGCCGCGGCGGCTTGATCAACAACGGCGAAGCCGTGGGTGTGATTGCTGCGCAGTCTATTGGTGAGCCGGGTACCCAGCTGACCATGCGTACCTTCCACATTGGTGGTGCAGCGTCGCGTGCGGCGGTGGCCTCTAGTGTTGAAGCCAAGTCTGGCGGCTCCATTGGCTTCAACGCCACCATGCGTTACGTGTCCAACAACAAGGGCGACTTGGTTGTGATTGCTCGCTCCGGCGAAATCATCATCACCGACGAGCACGGCCGTGAGCGCGAGCGCCACAAAGTGCCCTACGGTGCCATTTTGTCCATCAAGCCCGACCAGGTTGTGAAGGCTGGTACCGTCTTGGCCAACTGGGACCCATTGACACGACCCATCATCACCGAGTTTGCCGGCACCGCCAAGTTCGAGAACATCGAAGAAGGCCTAACCGTTGCCAAGCAGGTGGACGATGTGACTGGTTTGTCTTCACTGGTGGTGATCGACCCCAAGCGCCGTGGCTCTACCAAAGTGGTGCGTCCAGCCGTGAAGCTGCTCGACGCCAATGGCGAAGAGGTCAAAATCCCAGGCACCGACCACTCTGTGGCCGTGGGCTTCCAAATCGGCGCGCTCATTCAAGTGCGCGACGGCCAAGAAGTGGGCTCTGGCGAAGTGTTGGCCCGCGTACCTGTTGAAGGTCAAAAGACCCGCGACATTACCGGCGGCTTGCCACGTGTGGCCGAGCTGTTCGAAGCGCGCACACCCAAAGACAAGGGCGTGTTGGCCGAGATGACTGGTACCGTGTCGTTTGGTAAGGAAACCAAAGGCAAGATTCGTTTGCAAATCACCGACCCAGAAGGCGGCATTTGGGAAGAATTGGTACCCAAGGAAAAGAACATCGTTGTGCACGAAGGCCAAGTGGTCAACAAGGGCGAGAGCGTTGTGGACGGCCCAGCCGATCCACAAGACATCTTGCGTTTGTTGGGTATCGAAGAGCTGGCGCGCTACATCGTGGACGAAGTTCAAGACGTCTACCGCTTGCAAGGCGTGAAGATCAACGACAAGCACATTGAAGTGATTGTTCGTCAGATGCTGCGCCGTGTGGTCATCGAAAACACCGGTGACTCCACCTACATCGGTGGTGAGCAAGTCGAGCGTTCAGAGCTGTACAACACCAACGACGCCTTGCGCGCCGAAGGCAAAGTACCAGCCACGTACAGCAACGTCTTGTTGGGTATCACCAAAGCGTCGTTGTCGACCGACAGCTTCATTTCAGCGGCTTCCTTCCAGGAAACCACCCGCGTACTCACCGAGGCTGCCATCATGGGCAAGCGCGACGAGCTGCGTGGCCTGAAAGAAAACGTCATCGTTGGCCGCTTGATCCCAGCCGGTACAGGCTTGGCGTACCACGACGCTCGCAAGGTCAAGGAATCCCTTGAAGCCGACGAGCGCCGCGCCATCGCCGAAGCCGATGCCATGGGCATCAGCGCCGACGACGAAGCCGAAGCCACCGACGGCGCATCGCAAGACACAGCCGCTGAATAAGCCACTGCGTTGACCCGATAAAAAGCCCTGCCGCGCAAGCGGTGGGGCTTTTTTTATGCGTCTGCCTGAACGGTCTAACAGTGGTCCGGGCCGCAGGCCTAAGCATGCGCCAATGCTAAACTCAACGTTAATCAAAATTACGTGTTATCCGGAATCCACAGATGAACCAAACGACAGACGCCACCATCATTCATGAAGACGAGATCAGCCTTTTAGACCTAGCGCTGACCGTTGCAGAAAATTTACGGCTCTTGGTTCTGGGGCCTATTGCGGTGGGTGTACTCGCGTTAGGCGTGGCCACCGTGATGCCCAAAACATTCGAAAGCGAACTGATATTCACAGCAGCAAATCGCGACCAGTTGGTGTCCTTG
>JANREF010000275.1:0-7194 GCA_030726195.1 Burkholderiaceae bacterium
TGACGGTAATAACGGTTGTGAATGGTGAATCTGGTCTAGCTGGTCTAGCTGGTTTGGCCGGTGTGGCCGGTGTGGCCGGTGTGGCTTGATGGCAAAGATAGGCGCTGGCAGCGCAAGTACGGCAAATATATTAAATGCGACAAGTAGCCTTGGTGCGCGCCGGGAAAGGGCTGTAGCTTGTGCATGCGGTGCAGCAACCCCTTGGGCCCTTGCCAGTTACAGGCCTACGCGCTCGGCCTTGCCGCCTCGCTTGTTGCCAAGGATAACCGTCTCGGATCAGACTGCCATCGCAGTATTAATCAAATTAATGGGGGTTGACCATGCTATAACCAGCCGCGGGGTCTGCACGTTGTAGACCACCCCCTCACACAAGCACACACTCCCAACTCATGAAGCGCGGCTTCTTCACCATCATGGCGGCGCAGTTTTTCAGCTCATTGGCTGACAACGCGCTGTTCGTCGTTGCCGTGGCATTGCTGCGCAGCAATGGTGCGCCAACGTGGCAAGCCGCGGCCTTGGTACCCATGTTTGCCCTGTTTTATGTGTTGCTCGCGCCTTGGGTGGGTGCCTTTGCAGACGCCAGGCCCAAGGGCCAAGTCATGTTCATCAGCAACGCCTTCAAAGTGGTGGGCTGCCTGATGATGCTGTGGGGCAGCCACCCACTGATGGCTTACGCGGTGGTGGGTTTGGGTGCGGCTGCCTACTCGCCCGCCAAATACGGCATTTTGACCGAGCTGCTGCCCGCGTCCCAATTGGTCAAGGCCAACGGCTGGATTGAAGGCCTCACCATCACTTCCATTATTTTTGGCGTGGTGTTGGGTGGCCAGTTGGTCGGGCCTGTGGTGGGGCCTTGGTTGTTGGCCTTTGATATCCCAGGGCTCAACCTAGGCATACACACGGCGGCGCAAGCGGCCATTGCCAGCTTGGTCTTGGTGTACGCGCTGGCGGCTTGGTTCAACACCCGCATACCCCACACTGGCGTGGCCATGCGCCCGATGCCGCGCAACCCTTTGACCATGGTGCCCGACTTTTACAACTGCAACAAACGCTTGTGGCAAGACAAGTTGGGGCAAATTTCGCTGTCCACCACCACACTGTTTTGGGGCGTCAGCGGTAACTTGCGCTACATCGTGCTGGCGTGGGCGGCCGTGGCCTTGAACTACTCCACCACCGAGGCGTCAAAGCTGGTGGGTGTGGTCGCCATTGGCACGGCCGTCGGTGCGGTACTTGCCTCTGTGCGCATGCGCCTGGACCTGGCTTGCAAGCTCATGCCCATGGGTGTGGCCATGGGTTTGTTGGTGTTGCTGCTCAACTTCATCGATAGCGTGTGGCTGGCCATTCCGTTTTTGATTCTTCTCGGTGGCTTGGGCGGCTTTTTGGTGGTGCCCATGAACGCGCTGCTGCAACACCGCGGCCACAACCTCATGGGCGCAGGCCGCTCCATCGCGGTTCAAAACTTCAACGAACAAGCCTGTATTTTGGGCTTGGGTATGTTGTACAGCTTTGCCACCGGCGCGGGCGTGAGCGCTTTTGTGTCCATCGCCTGCTTTGGCCTGTTTGTCGCGGGCGTGATGTACGTGATACAGCGCTGGCACGCGCACAACCTGCGCACCCATCCCGAAGAGCTGGACAGGCTCATGGCCATCGCGCGCGACGACCCACACAGCGTTTGAGCCGCCCCGCCCGTATCCCGCACTTGCTACCCCACTATGTCTGTATTTGAAAAGCGCTGGGCCGTGATTGGCCTGCTCATCAACGCCCTGGTCTGGGGGGTGTCGTGGTGGCCGCTGCGCGAGTTGCACGCCGCAGGCTTTCACCCCTTGTGGAGTACCTTGCTGGTGTTCACGCCCGCACTGGTGTTTGCAGGCCTGTGGTACCGCTCGGCATGGCGCGGTGTTCTCAGCTGCGGCGGCTTATGGGCCTTGGCGCTGGCTGCAGGCGCAACCAACGTCGGATTCAACTGGGCCGTGACCACGGGTGACGTGATTCGCGTCGTGCTGCTGTTTTACACCATGCCCGCATGGGCCGTGCCCTTGGCTTGGTGGCTGCTGGGCGAGCGCCCCACCACGGGTGCGCTCATGCGCTTGGTACTGGCGTTTGTCGGCGTGTGGCTGGTGTTGTGGGAGCCTGGCGCGGGCTGGCCCGTACCCAAAGACTTTGCCGACGTGCTGGCGCTGTGCGCAGGCTTTTTGTTTGCATTGAACAATGTGCTGTTGCGCCGCACCCATGCGCGCAGCAGCGGTGAGCGTGTACTGGCCATGTTTTTTGGCGGCGTGTTGCTCAACGCCGTGGTGGCCTGCACTGGCGTGGGCCTTGGCTTGCTGGCGTGGCCTGAGCCCGACAGCGTGGCATCACCACACTGGATGTGGATTGCCGCGGGCTTGTCCGGCGCACTCATTGCCGGCAACTTGGCCTTGCAGTTTGGCGCGTCGCGCCTGCGCAGTGCAACCACGTCCATCATCATGCTCAGCGAATTGCTGTTTGCCAGCATCTCCAGCATTGCGCTGGGTGCAGCGGTGTTTCAAACCCGCATCGGCTGGGGTGCCGCCTTCATTGTGACGGCGGCGGTGCTGGCCTCGCTAGAGCGCGCGCCCAAGTCGGCGCAGGCCTAGGCTCTACAGCCTCAGGCCTTGGCGGCTTGCACCGCATCGTCCAGCACTTCCACCCAGTGGCGCACGGGCACATCGGTGCCGCTTTGCAAGTGGCTGATACAACCCACGTTGGCCGACACGATGGTGGGCGCACCCAACTCGCGCAAGTGCCCCAGCTTGCGGTCACGCAGCTGCTTGGACAAACCGGGGTTGAGCACCGAGTAGGTGCCCGCCGAGCCACAACACAGGTTGGACTCGTTGTTCGCCACGGCGACTTGGAAGCCCAAGGCACCCAAGTGTTGCTCGACGCCGCCACGCAACTGCTGTCCGTGTTGCAGCGTGCACGGTGGGTGGTAGGCCAACACATGCTCGCCCAAGTTCTGCCGCTGGCCTTGGCCAGATTGGAGCAACGCTTGCAGCGGCGCAACCCAGTCGGGAAGCAACTCGCTCAGGTCTTTGGTCAGCTCGCTCACACGCTTGGCTTTGGCTGCGTACTGCGGATCGTCTTTGAGCACGTGGCCGTAGTCTTTCACCATCACGCCGCAGCCCGAGGCGTTCATCACAATCGCTTCCACCGCACGCCCACCGTTGGCGGGCTCAATGAACGGCCACCACGCGTCGATGTTGGCGCGCATGTGCGCTCGTCCGCCGTCGTGATCGTTCAGGTGAAACTTCACCGCACCACAGCAGCCCGCGCTTGGGGCCACCACGGTTTGCACGCCCACTGCATCGAGCACACGTGCGGTGGCGGTATTGACGTTGGGCATCATAGCGGGCTGCACGCAGCCAGCCAGCATCAGCACCTGACGCGCGTGTTGCTGGGTAGGCCACACACCAGCGGCTTGCTTGGCGGGCACCTTGGCCTTGAGAGCGCTGGGCAGCAAACCGCGCACAGACTGGCCCAGCTTCATGGCGGGGCCAAAGGCTTTGGAGGGCAAACCCTCTTTTAAGGCGGTGCGCAAGGCGCGCTCGGCCAGCGGGCGCTGCACTTTGTCGTCCACCAGCTTGCGGCCTATGTCCACCAAGTGGCCATATTGCACGCCGCTGGGACAGGTGGTTTCGCAGTTGCGGCACGTTAGGCAGCGGTCTAAGTGCTGCTGGGTTTTGCGCGTGGGCGTGTGGCCCTCCAGCACCTGCTTGATGAGGTAGATGCGTCCGCGTGGGCCATCGAGCTCGTCACCCAGCAGTTGGTAAGTGGGGCATGTGGCCGTGCAAAAGCCGCAATGCACGCATTTGCGCAGTATGGCCTCGGCCTCTTGGCCGTGCGCGGTGTCTTTGTATTCGGGAGCAAGCGTCGTTTGCATGGTGTCTCAGCTGATTGTTATGGTGTGTCGATTCACATGCGTGCCGTTGCAAACACGCGGTGTGGGTCTAGTTGCTCGCTCAGACGCTGGCCCACTTCGGCCACCGCTTGCTGTGGCGCTTGAAACACGCCCACTTGCTTGTCTGCCTCGCCGTGCGCTGGGCTGGCGCGAAACAGCGTGGCATGGCCACCCGCCTGCACGGCTGCCGCGCGTATTCCCTGGGCTTGGTTGGCCGGTGCCCACAGCCAGCGCTGCGCACCGTGCCACTCCACCAAGGTGGCGTAGGGCAGATCCAAGGCCGGTGCGGTTTGCGCCACGCTCACACGCCACAAGCACAGCTCGGGCGACGGTGCCTGGAAAAAGGCATGGGTTTGGTCGCGCCAGCTGGCCCACAGGGCTTCAATGCGCACAGCCTCACCGTCAGAGTCACCACCCGAGGCAGCGCCGCAGCCACCACCAGCCAGAACCTCACACGCCACCTGCGCGGCCCTCGCTTGTGCCGGTATGTATTGACAGGCGGCGTCCACAGCGGCCTTGGCACCACGCAAGCGCAAGTAAAACGTGTCGACACCGTCTTCAACCAACCAGGTACTGGCGTTCAGCGGCAGCGGCTCGCCGCCCCACTGGTTGATCAGTGTGAGTGCCTGCGTCTGGCTGCAGCGCAACTGCAGCGTGGCCTGCGCAGTGGCAATGGGCAACACCTTGACTGAAATTTCGGTCAGCACGCCCAGCGTGCCCATAGAGCCCACCATGAGGCGGCTCATGTCGTAGCCCGCTACGTTTTTCATCACTTGCCCGCCAAAACGCAGCGCCTGACCCGTGCCGTCCAGCATTTCAATGCCCAACACAAAATCTTTCACGCCACCCACACTCGCGCGTGCGGGGCCCGCCAAGGCGCTGGCCACCACGCCACCAATGGTGCTGCCAGCGCCAAACTGTGGTGGATCGCAAGGCAAACACTGTTGGTTGGCCGCCAACAAGGCGTTGAGTGCGTCCAAACGCATGCCGGCGCCCACAGTGATCACCAGCTCGGTAGGCTCGTAGGCCACCACATGGTCCAGCGCCGCCGTACTGAGCACCTCGCCTTGCAAGGCGTTGCCGTAGAAATCTTTGGTGCCGCCGCCGCGCACACGCACGCAGTGCCCTGCAGCGCGAGCCGCTTGCAGGCGTGCCGACAAATCGGCCACAGCCTGGGCGGGTGAAGAGGCAGACGCAGCAGCGTCTGGCGTGGCGGGCGTGGCCGGCTCGGAGTGGTGTTGGGCTTGCATGGTCTACATGTTAGCGGCCAGCCCATTGGGCAAGGCTGAATTTTTCGAACGGGTGGGCGCAATTTATTTGTTCGCCCATGAAAAAAGCGCCGCAACCCAGTGGGCTGCGGCGCTTGATTGTTCGCAACGCTAGTCGTTACGACTTGCGCTTACATGTGGTAAGCCGTCTCACCGTGTGACGTGATGTCCAAGCCTTCGCGCTCAGCGTCTTCGCTCACACGCAGACCCACCACCATGTCAACCAACTTGTAGGCCAAGAAGGCAACCACTGCAGACCACACGATGGTGATGAGCACGCCTTCAGCCTGCACCCACACTTGGTTGGCAATGTTGAAGTCATCGGCGCCTGTGCCGCCCAAGCTAGGTGCAGCAAACACGCCCGTCAAGATGGCACCAACGATACCGCCCAAACCGTGTACACCGAACACGTCCAGCGAGTCGTCTGCACCCATCATGCGCTTGAAGCCAGTCACGCCCCACAAACACACCACACCACAGACCAAGCCAATCACGATGGCACCCATGGGGCCCACTGAGCCACACGCTGGGGTGATACCCACCAAGCCAGCCACCGCACCAGAGGCAGCGCCCAGCATGGAGGCCTTGCCTTTGGTCACAACTTCACCGATACACCAAGCCAAGATGGCAGCAGCTGGAGCCAACAAGGTGTTGATGAAGGCCAAGGTTGCACCCGATGTCGCTTCCAAGTTAGAACCGGCGTTGAAACCAAACCAGCCCACCCACAGCAAGGCAGCGCCAACCATGGTCAAGGTCAGGCTGTGAGGCGCCATGGCTTCACGGCCGTAACCAATGCGCTTGCCCAGCATGTAAGCACCTACCAAGCCAGCCACACCAGCGTTGATGTGCACCACGGTACCGCCTGCAAAGTCCAATGCGCCTTTGTCTAACAAGTAGCCACCCACGCCCCACACCATGTGTGCAATGGGCAGGTAAGCAAACGTAAACCACAGCACGCTGAACAGCAACACGGCAGCAAACTTCATACGCTCGGCAAACGAGCCCACGATCAGTGCACAGGTGATGCCAGCAAAAGTTGCTTGGAACGCCACAAAGATGTACTCAGGAATCTTCACGCCTTCGCTGAACGTATCGGCCAGCGAGTCGGGTGTGATGCCCAGCAAGAATGCACGGCTGAAGTCACCAATGATGAGGCCCTCTGAGCCAAACGCCAGTGAGTAGCCGTACACGGCCCACAACACCGTAATCAGTGCAAACACCACCATCACTTGCATGAGCACGGACAGCATGTTCTTGGTGCGCACCAGACCGCCGTAAAACAGCGCCAAGCCAGGTACGGCCATCATGACCACGAGCAACGTGGACAACATCATCCAAGTCACGTCGCCTTTGTCAACGGTTGCGGCCACATCTTGGGCAAATGCGCTGGAGCCAACGGCCAGCAGCGGCAGCGCCAGCCACCTAGGTAGGGATGAGTGAGTCATGTCAATTTCCTCTTTTGATATCAATGGGGAGATGTATGTGTTGCGTGGGCTTTACAGAGCGCTTGGGCCTGTCTCGCCTGTACGAATGCGTACAACCTGCTCCACGGTGGTGACAAAAATCTTGCCGTCGCCAATCTTTCCAGTGCGTGCAGCACCTTCAATGGCTTCGATGGCCTGGTCGACCAACTCGGCAGACACAGCGGCCTCAAGGCGAACCTTGGGCAAAAAGTCCACCACATACTCCGCGCCGCGGTACAGCTCGGTATGGCCCTTTTGACGGCCGAAGCCTTTGACTTCAGTAACCGTAATGCCTTGCACACCAATGGCCGACAGTGCTTCGCGCACCTCGTCTAGCTTGAATGGTTTGATGATGGCGGTGATCAACTTCATGGCAAATCCCTTTCTGGTTGAATAGATCTGACCATGCATTGCACAACGCGTGCCAAGTACGAATCATGCGCATCCAAGCCCAATCCAGCCCCAAACGGGCACTCAATTGGTGCAACATGTGTACTAAAGTGTGGTGCACAATGCCCTAAAAGAAGGCGCGCACCAAAAGCGCCCATGC
>JANREF010000275.1:7294-18375 GCA_030726195.1 Burkholderiaceae bacterium
CCATGAGCTTGGCACACGTACATACGAGGGCTTTGGCGGGCTTGTCTGCCATGCCTGTCACGGTAGAGGTAGACCTGGCCAATGGCTTGCCCAGCTTCACGCTGGTCGGGCTGGCCGACACCGAAGTGAAGGAGGCGCGCGAGCGGGTGCGCGCCGCCATTGTGAACAGCGGCTTGGAGTTTCCCAACAACAAGCGCATCACGGTGAACTTGGCCCCCGCCGACTTGCCCAAAGACTCTGGCCGGTTTGACCTGCCCATTGCGCTGGGGGTTTTGGCCGCCGCAGGCGTGATCGACCATGCGCAACTGGCCCGCTATGAATTTGCCGGCGAATTGTCCCTCAGCGGTGAGCTGCGCCCGGTGCGCGGAGCCTTGGCCATGGGACTGGCCATGCACCACAGCGCCGAGCCCACGCCGCGCACCTTGGTATTGCCGCCTGGCAGTGCCGAAGAGGCGGCCTGGGTGCCAGGGCTTAGAGTGGTGCGCGCCCAGCACTTGAGCGACGTGGTGGCGCAGCTGCAGCCCGACATGGCGGTGGTCACAAGCAAGCAGCGCACCGCTGGCGGACACACCAATGCCGATGGCTGGTGCGTGGTGCACACACAAACGCCGGTGCCCGTCACCGCCGGCCCCAATATGCGCGATGTATTTGGCCAACAAGGCGTGAAACGCGCACTAGAGATTGCAGCGGCGGGCCAGCACAGCGTGCTGATGGTTGGGCCACCGGGCGCGGGCAAATCCATGTTGGCCCAGCGCTTTGCAGGCTTGCTGCCCCACATGAGCGCCGAAGAAGCCTTGGCCAGCGCGGCGGTGGCGTCGCTGGTGGGGCGCTTTCGGCCCGAACACTATGCACAGCGCCCGTTTGCCGCGCCACACCACACCGCCAGCGCCGTGGCCTTGGTCGGTGGCGGCTCACCACCCAAGCCAGGCGAAATATCACTGGCGCATCACGGTGTGTTGTTCTTAGATGAGTTCCCAGAATTCAGCCGCGCCAGCCTAGAGGCTTTGCGCGAGCCGCTGGAAACCGGTGTCATCCGCATTGCCCGCGCCTCATACCAAGCGGAGTTCCCGGCACAGTTCCAACTGATCGCCGCCATGAACCCCTGCCCCTGCGGTTTTTTGGGCCACCCCACCAAAACCTGCCGCGACACGCCAGACCAAATCAGCCGCTACCAAGGTAAATTGTCTGGGCCGTTGCTGGACCGCATCGACCTGCACATACACGTGCAAGCCGTACCACCTGAACAATTGCTGGCCAAGCAGCCCGTCGAACCCGGCGAAGACAGCCAAGCCATTCAACAGCGCGCGCAGGCTGCCCGCGAACGGGCTCTCGCCCGCCAGGGCTGCGCCAACAACTTGTTATTGGGCGAGGCGCTCAACACGCACATGCAACTGGCCAATGATGCCAAGGCCTTTGTGCAACAAGCGGCCACTCGCTTGCAGTGGTCAGCACGGCGCATGCACCGCGTCATGCGCGTGGCCAGAACCATTGCCGACTTGGAGGCCAGCGAGCCCGTCACCAGTGGCCACGTGGCAGAGGCGGTGCAGTACCAGCGGGTACTGGCCGGACACTGAACTTGCGCGAGCGGGCTGACGCTCTAGACCGCAAGACTTTTAAGCTCTAGGTGTCTAACGCACTTAAACCCTAGAGCCCTAAAGCCCTAAAGCCCTAAAGCACAAGCTAAAGATTAGGCCCCAAGAACAAGCGCACGCGCTGCTCGTCCACGCCGCTGCGCTGGGCCAAGTCTTTCACTTGGTCGTCGCCGATTTTGCCCACGCTGAAGTAGGTCGCGTCTGGGTGGGCCAAGTAAAAGCCGCTCACGCTGGCTGCGGGTGTCATGGCCAGGCTATCGGTGAGGCCCATGCCAATGTCGCCGGCTTGGAGCAGCTCAAACATGGCGGCCTTGGCGCTGTGGTCTGGGCAGGCGGGGTAGCCGGGTGCGGGGCGAATGCCTTGGTAGGCCTCTTTGATAAGCGCTTCGCAATCGAGCTGTTCGTCGGGCGCATAGCCCCACCAGTCGGTGCGCACACGCTGGTGCATCATCTCGGCCATGGCCTCGGCCAAGCGGTCGGCCAAGGCTTTGACCATGATGGCGTTGTAGTCGTCTTGCGCGTCTTCAAACCCTTGCGCGCGGGCGTCGGCCCCAATGCCAGCGGTCACGGCAAACAAGCCCACGTAATCGGGGGCTTGGTCGGCGGTGGCCACAAAGTCGGCCAAGCAACGGCTGGGGCGCATGATGCCTTGCACCATTTGCTTTTCTGTTTGTTGGCGCAGGCCGTGCCACGTCATGGCCACGGTGCTGCGGCTCTCGTCGGTGTACAGCGCAATATCGTCGTCGTTCACACGCTGAGCAGGGTACAAACCCACCACGGCATTGGCCGTGAGCCAGCGCCCATCGACCATGCGCTTGAGCATGGCTTGCGCATCGGCAAACACTTGGCGCGCTTGCTCGCCCACCACGTCGTCGTTCAGGATGGCTGGGTATGGGCCGGCCAAATCCCAGGTCTGGAAGAACGGGCCCCAGTCTATGAATGGCACCACTTCGTTCAAGTCCAAGCCTTTGAGCACGCGCTTGCCAATGAACTTGGGTCGCGTGGGTGTGTGCTGCGCGAAGTCTATGGGCGTGGCGTTGGCACGCGCTTGGGCCAGCGTCCACATGGGTGTTTGTTTTTTGTTGGCGTGTTGCGCACGCACGCGCTCGTAATCTGCATTGAGCTCGGTGATATAGGTGGCCTTGTCGTCACCCAACAAGCCACTGGCCACGCTCACACTGCGCGAGGCGTCGGGCACATACACCACAGGGCCGCTGTAATGCGGCGCGATTTTGACGGCGGTGTGCACGCGGCTGGTGGTCGCGCCACCGATGAGCAGCGGGATTTGGCGCTCGCGAAACCAAGGGTCTTTCTCCATCTCGGCGGCCACCACCTGCATCTCTTCCAAACTGGGCGTGATGAGGCCAGACAGGCCCACAATGTCGGCGTTTTCGTCTTTGGCCTTTTGCAAAATGTCTTGCCAAGGCACCATCACGCCCATGTTCACCACGTCAAAGTTGTTGCACTGAAGCACAACGGTGACGATGTTTTTGCCAATGTCGTGCACGTCGCCCTTGACAGTGGCAATCACAATTTTGCCCTTGCTGCGCACGTCGTCGCCAGCGGCTTGCATGCGCAGCTTTTCTTCTTCGATGTAGGGCACCAAGTGCGCAACGGCTTGCTTCATCACGCGCGCGCTTTTCACGACTTGCGGCAAAAACATCTTGCCTTCGCCAAACAAGTCACCCACCACGTTCATGCCGTCCATGAGCGGGCCTTCAATCACGTGCAGTGGGCGCCCGCCCCCTGCCGCAATTTCCTGCCACATCTCTTCGGTGTCGGGCACGATGAATTCATTCAGACCGCGCACCAAGGCGTGGCTTAAGCGCTCGCGAATAGGCAGCGCACGCCATTCGTATTGCTTGCTGTCGTCTTTGGCTGCGCCTTTGGCCGACTCGGCCACCTCGATGAGGCGCTCGCCCGCGTCGGGACGGCGGTTGAGCACCACGTCTTCCACGCGTTCGCGCAGCACGGGTTCCAGCTGGTCGTACACGCCCACCATACCTGCGTTGACGATACCCATGTCCATGCCAGCCTTGATGGCGTGGTACAGAAACACGGTGTGTATGGCCTCGCGCACCGGGTCATTGCCTCGGAAGCTGAAGCTCACGTTGGACACGCCGCCGCTGACCTTGGCGCCGGGCAAGTTGGCCTTGATCCAAGCGGTGGCCTGAATGAAGTCCACCGCATAGTTGTTGTGCTCTTCTATGCCGGTGGCAATGGCAAAAATGTTGGGGTCGAAGATGATGTCTTCGGGGGGAAAGCCCACTTGGTCTACCAGCACGCGGTAGGCGCGCTCGCAAATTTGAATCTTGCGCTCGTACGTGTCGGCCTGGCCCTGCTCGTCAAACGCCATGACCACCGCCGCCGCGCCATAGCGCTGCACCAGCTTGGCTTGGCGACAAAACTCGGCCTCGCCCTCTTTCATGCTGATGGAGTTGACGATGCTCTTGCCTTGCACGCACTGCAAGCCGGCTTCAATGACGCTCCACTTGCTGGAGTCAATCATCACGGGCACGCGCGCGATATCGGGCTCGCCCGCCATGAGGTTCAAGAATTTCACCATGGCCGCCTTGCTGTCAAGCATGGCCTCGTCCATATTCACGTCTACCACTTGGGCGCCGTTTTCCACCTGCTGACGCGCCACGGCCAAGGCCTCTTCAAACTGCTCGTTCAGTATGAGGCGGGCAAAGGCTTTAGAGCCGGTCACGTTGGTGCGCTCGCCAACGTTGACAAACAAGGTCTGGTCGTCCAAGCGCAGCGGCTCAAGGCCGGACAGCAACATGGCAGGAACAAAGGTGGGCGAAGGGGTATGGTTTGGATTCACAGCGGTCGTCACCTGAAGGGCGAAAGAAGTCAGGTGAGCGCCGTTGTCACAAAGGTGTTGCGTGTGGACTGACAGCGCCCGCCCCGCAAGGCCTCGCCCGCCAAGCCTGACACCCGCGGCCACACAAGTGGCGGGTGATGCAGCGCTCCTCAGCGGGTACGGGGGCTATTTTAACCCGCAGGGCGCGGCTTGGCTTGTTGCGGGCAGGGGCTTGACCCGGGTTTGGCTGGTGTTGGCTGAGGTTGAGACTAGGCCGCCAAGCGCGCGCCAAAGGCAATGAACATCATGCCCACCACACTGTTGAGCACGGCGCTCAGGCGTTTGCGCTGTGCAAAGGTTTGGGCCAGCTTCACGCCACCCGCTATCAGCACACTCAGATACACCAAGCTCACGCACTGCACGATGACGCCCAGCAAGGCAAAGGTCAGCCCAGGGTTGGGGTAGGCCGGGTCCACAAACTGCACGAAAAACGAGATGAAAAAGAAAATGGCCTTGGGGTTGAGCAAACTCACAATCAAGGCCTTGCGGTACACGGCCTTGGGCGTGTGCTCGGGCACAGCCTTGAGCGAATGCACCATGGTTTTGACCGCGCCCGAGTCACCGCGGGTGGCCTGCCAGCCTTTGTAAGCGCCCGCAATGAGCTTGAGACCCAGCCACGCCAAATACGCCGCGCCTATCCATTTGATGGCATGGAACACGGTGGGGTAGGCATTGAGCACGGACGATGCGCCAAAAATGGTGAGCAACATCAAAATCGTGTCGCCCGTAAAAATACCCACCGCCCCCGCATAGCCCATGCGCAAACCCGAGCGCGTGGCCACCGTGAGCACATACAAGGAGTTGGGGCCAGGCAGCAGCACAATGGCAATGGTGCCTGCTACAAATACGCCTAGGTCGGTGATGCCAAACATGGTGTGTCCCCCGTTGCTAAAAATCTATGCGCAGGAAATCTGTGCAAAGCAAATCCACGCTCTGTGGATGCGCTTTAGTATGTTGCCATGAATGTCACCACTCTAACCGTCGCAACCAGCAATGTGATGAACTTGGCCGCGCCCAACCGCGTGTTCTACCCCAACCAAGACCCCTACAGCGCGGCGCAATACCAACGCAAAGTTGAGTGGCTGGGCCAGCGCTTGGCCGCTGTGAATGCCGATGTGGTGGCCGTGCAAGAGGTGTGGGACGAGTCGGCACTCAAAGCGGCCGTGCACGCCAGCGCCATGCGCTACAGCACCGTGATCGCGCCCAGTGCCGAGCAAAACGGGCAACTGCAAGGCTCGCCCGCCGTGGGCTTGGTGACGCGCCTGGATGTCTTGGCCACGCACAGCCTGCGCGATTTGCCCGTACATGCGCAGGTGGACATACCCGACATGGGGCTGGTCACCCAATTTGCCCGCCCGCCCTTGGTGGCCAAGCTGCGCATGAAACACGGCCTTGTGTTCACGGTTATCACCGCGCACCTCAAGAGCAAGCGTCCCAAGTACTTGATAGACGACCAAGGCAAGCACCTTGAAGACCGCGACGATCCAGCCGTTACGGCACGCGCCACCTTGCGCTCTTTGCTGCTGCGCGCCAGCGAGGCCACGGGCCTGCGTTCCACCATTGCACAGCTGCTGGCCAACACCCACGAGCCGCTGGTGCTCATGGGCGACTTCAACGACAGCCCGCACAGCGTGACCACCCAACTCATGGCCGCTACCGGCGAGGTGGCCTACAACCGCAGGGCGCGCGACACCGCCTTGTACAACGTGTGGGAGGTGCAAAGCGAATCTGCCCTTAAGCGCGACGTGAGCTACTCCCACATTTACCAAGGCTGGCCCGAGCTGCTAGACCATATTTTGGTGAGCGAGGAGTTTGTGCCCACCAGCCGCTTCAGCGTGGGCGACGTGCGCCGAGTCGACGCCTTCAACGACCACTTGCACGAAGGCCGCCACCGCCACACCAGCGACCACGGCATTGTGCGCGCCCTCTTTAGGGTCCAGTTGCCCGACTGAACTGGCCACGGAGCCCGCGCGCTCGGCGTTATTACAATAGGCCCATGTTGGTGCTCGCACAGCCGGTTCACGGCTGGCAGTTCAACGGGAAGCAGGCGGGCCGCACACACGGCCTAACCTGCGCTGCCCCCGCAACGGTAAGCAGACAAGCCACAGGTGCACGGCGCACAGGGCTTGGCTTTCATCTCACACGCCACTGGTTGCTCAGCGTTGAACACAACGTGCCGCAACTGGGAAGGTGATGAAGGCAGCGTCTGTCAGCCCGGATACCGGCCAACCAAGTGGCTTGCTTTCACAATGGTGGGCAAGCTGTTCCGCCCATACTGTCGGGGAAGGCAGTTAGTGCGTTGCATGACACTGCATGAAGGTGCAGGGGTGCATTGAGTCGCATCTAGTCGTACCCATTTGCATTCATTTGCATCGGTTTGCCCATGGTTCAACACGCTTTACGTTTTGCGCTGGCCTGCGCGCTGTGCCTGTCGCCCCTGTGGGGTAGCGCTCAAGTGCGTGTGCTGGACGACCGTGGTGACGCACTGGTGCTGCCGCACGCACCGCAGCGTATCGTGAGCTTGCTGCCGTCCATCACCGAAACGGTGTGTGCCTTGCAGCAATGCCACCGGCTGGTGGGCGTAGACCGCTATTCGGACTTTCCCCCCAGCGTCAAAACGCTGCCCCAAATGGGCGGCGGCCTGGATCCCAACATCGAGGCCATCGTGGCCGCACGCCCAGACGTGGTGCTCATGGCCCGCTCATCGCGCGCCACGCCGCGCCTCAAGCAGCTCGGCATACAGGTGCTGGAGCTGGAGCCACTGAACTACAAAGACATTGAGCGCGTCACCCTCACCTTGGGGCGCTTGCTGCAAGTTGATCACGCCCAGGCCTTGTGGCAGTCCATCGAGCGCGACTTGGCCGCAGCCGCCCAACAAGTGCCCCCACAAGCGCGCGGCGCGCGGGTGTACTTTGAAGCCAGCTTGGGCGGCTACGCTGCCAGCGAGTCCTCGTTTATTGGCGAGACGCTGCAGCGTTTGGGGCTGGCCAACGTGGTACCTGCCGCGCTGGGCCAGTTTCCTAAACTCAACCCCGAGTTTGTAGCCCGCGCCAACCCCGACCTCATCATGACGGGCGAGCACACCGCACAAGAACTGGCCAAACGCCCAGGCTGGCAGTCGTTGCCCGCCGTGCGCGCGGGCCATGTGTGCGCCTTTGCCAGTGCCGACGCCAACACCTTGGTGCGCCCCGGCCCGCGCATTGCACAGGGCGCGCAAGCAGTGGTCGAGTGCCTGCGCCACACCCTGGGAGCCCCTACATGACAGGCGCACACGCGGGCATGGCGCACCCACGCTTGCTGCACATGGGCTTGCTGCTGGCCACCGCTTGCTTTGCGGTGCTGGGCATGTGTGTGGGCAGTACGGGCCTAGACAACTTGGCCGCAGCTTTGCTCAGCCCCGGGCACGACGCCAGCGCCTACGCACTGGCGCAGCAAATCGTGCTCGACATCCGCTTGCCGCGCACCTTGGGCGCATGGGCTGCGGGTGCTTTGTTGGGCTTGGCCGGTGCCATGGCCCAAGGCTTGTTTCGCAACCCCCTGGCCGATCCATTTTTGCTGGGCAGCGCCTCAGGTGCGTCCTTGGGTGTGGCGCTGGCGTTGGCGGCCATGTCCAGCATGAGCGGCAGCGCATACATGTTGGTGAGTTTGTCGGGCGGAGCATCCGCCGGTGGCTGGTTGCTGCGTTTGGGCCTCACGGGCTCGGCTTTTCTGGGTGCGGTGCTGGCCGTGCTGCTCACCATTGTGTTGTCGCGCGGCGTGCAACACACCATGCGCTTGTTGCTGGCCGGGGTGGTGGTGGGCGTGGTGCTGGGCGCGCTCACGCAACTGGTGTTGCTCATGTGGCCAGACTCACTGCAAACCATGCAGGCGTTTTTATTGGGCTCGACCAGTTTTGTGGGCTGGGCCTCGTTTGGCCTGATGGCTGTGGTGTGGCTGGTCTGCGCGGCGCTGGCTGTGATGCTGGCCAAGGTACTGGATGGCTTGAGCCTGGGCGAATCCACCGCCGTGAGTTTGGGCTTGCCGCTGCGCTCCATGCGCGCGGCACTGGTGGCGGTGCTGGCGCTGGCCACGGCCGCAGCTGTGGCACAAACGGGCTTGATTGCCTTTGTGGGCCTGGCCGCACCGCACTTGGTGCGCAGCATGGCCCGCGTGAAACACGCACAGCTCATGCTGCTGTCCAGCTTGGTGGGCGGCTTGTTGCTCATGGCGGCCGACACCGCCGCGCGCTGGCTGGTGGCGCCGCAAGAGCTGCCCGTGGGCGTACTCACCGCCGTACTCGGTGGCGGCTACTTGCTGTGGCTGATGCGCGGCAACAGCGCGCCAACGCAGGCATAACCAGTCGTCACCCAACTCACCAGACACACCCAATACAGCACAAGCAGCACATACCGCACACGCTCCACGTCCACCATGTCTCAGTCCACCACCAGCCCCCACGCCCTGTCCGCGCGCCATTTGTGCGTGTCGCTGGGCCACACGCAGGTGCTGCACGACATCAGCTTGTCGCTACCCGCAGGCTGCTGGACCAGCGTGGTCGGGCCCAACGGCGCGGGCAAGTCCACCTTGCTCAAGGCTCTGGCAGGTGTGCTGCCCAGCCAAGGCGACATGACGCTGCTGGGTCAACCCGCAGCCAGTTGGTCGCGCCGCGCGCGCGCGCAACAGCTGGCATGGCTGGGGCAAAACCAACACGGCGGCGACGACTTGAGTGTGTACGACGTGGTGCTGCTGGGGCGCCTGCCACACCAAGCTTGGCTGAGCGCACCCAGCGAACAAGACGCCGCCGCCGTACGCGACGCTTTACAAGCCACGCAAGCCTGGGAGTGGCGCACGCGCGCACTGGGCCAGCTGTCGGGTGGTGAGCGCCAGCGCGTGTTGCTGGCGCGCGCACTGGCCGTGAACGCCAGCGTCCTGCTCATGGACGAGCCACTGGCCAATCTCGACCCACCGCACCAAGCCGACTGGCTGGATGTGGTGCACCGCTTGGTGGCCCGAGGCGTTACCGTGGTGAGCGTGCTGCACGAGCTCACCATGGCGCTGCACGCCGACCACATGGTCATCATGAACAAAGGCCGCATCACACACCAAGGCAGTTGCGCCAGCCCGGACACGCACGCTGCCCTCACACAAGTATTCGACGAGCGCATTGCCATACACGTGCTCAACGGCCAATGGGTGGCCATGCCAAAACGCGCGGGTATGTAAGCCGCGCCCGCGCTTGGCCTTCTTCGCCGCCCCGTTTCAAACTCGACCTGTCACCCTTTTCCCAGCCCCTGCGCAGGTTGGCGCTACACAGACGCGGCCCAGTTGTTCACACACTGGCTTACAGGTGGGCCAGCTGCGCTTGAATACCTAGGCATTACACTGGTGCCATTGCCTCGGGCGTTGATACAAGGCCGTAGCCTTGGGCGCCAATGAGCGGGAGAAGAGTCATGCTGGCATTGATTGGCAACGTGTTGTGGTTTGTATTTGGCGGCCTGATCATGGGCCTCACGTGGTGGTTGTTTGGCCTGCTGGCCGTCATCACCATCGTGGGCATACCGTGGGCCAAAGCCTGTTTCGTGATGGGCCAATTTGCGTTTTGGCCCTTTGGCAAAGAGGCCGTCAGCCGCACCAGCATCACCGGCCAACAAGACATTGGCACCGGCGTCTTCGGCACACTGGGCAACATCGTATGGCTGCTGCTCGCCGGCATCTGGCTGGCCATTGGCCACTTGGTTGCGGCACTGTGCCTGTTCATCACCGTCATCGGCATACCGTTTGGACTGCAGCACATCAAGCTGGCCCAAATTGCACTCATGCCCATCGGCAAGACGGTGGTGGGCAAGCGATAAACCGCAGGGCTTGACGATGCGGGCTGGGCACTCGCGCTTCACTTTCGACAACCGACCCTGGCGCGGTGCGTTGAATAGACTTTCAAGCAGGCCACCAGCAATCAGATCTCCAGCCTGAGTATCGGGACCCAAATGCCTTCGAAGGATGGTCCCAGCGGCAAGGCAGCCACGCCAACATGATGACAATAGTTTTATGTTCCGACGTCGTTTAACTCTCGCCTTAGGATTGCTTGCGACCGCCTCAGTGCTGCAGGGGGCTGCTGCCCTGTGGGCGCTAAAGGTGGCGGATGAGCATGCGCTGCACGGGCGAGTGACCAACGACATTCACCTCGACTTCGTCGAACTGTCAGCCACCAAGCAGCGCCTGCGAACGTGGGTCTCGCAGACCTTGCTTGGGGCCGGTGCTGATGCTGCAGAACGCTTACGCCTACAGGGCGAGTTGACGATCAAGATCAGCCACCTAAAAGCTCTTTCTAGGCAAGCCATTGCGCTGGGCACGGGTCTGACGCAAGACGACCGACAAATACAGCTGCGACGTCTCGAGTCATTGTCAGTGCTCGAGCGCGGTGTTCAGCGCCTTGCTCTGGCCATCGACAACACAAAACCGCTGCCGCCTGGGGCCAACGCGCAAGAGGCATGGACAGCCGTGACCGCCTTGTTTGAAGAATCAGAAGGACAAAACTTACGCGAACTGATCGCCGAAGGCATCGCGCGAGCCTCAGCTTCTGTCACGCGGGAGCGCGAGGCTACTGACCGCACACTGCGTTGGATGCGTAGACTCTGGGCAGGCAC
>JANREF010000276.1 GCA_030726195.1 Burkholderiaceae bacterium
TTTTTCGAAGTCGTCGCGTGCTTCGCGCAGTGGTTTGTCCAGCTCGAAGTATTGGATGCTGCCGTTGCTGCTGACGCTGGCGTTGAGGCCGCCTGCGTGGTGCGTGGACAGGTCCCCAGTGTGGTGTTGCGCCTGCGCGTTGGTGCTGTGGGGCGTTGCGTGGGATGCGTGATTGAAGCCGCTGGATGATGCGTCCGCTGACACAGGGGTCTGTGCTGAGCTGCCGTGTTGCGCAGGGGGTGTGGCGGCTTGCAGGGCCGCGGGCTTGGCGGTTTTGTTGAGGCCCAGCTCGACCGCTTGCAGCAGCTTTTGCATGGTGATGGGCTTTTCCAGAAACGCGAGTGCGCCAATGCGCGTGGCTTCTACCGCTGTTTCTATGGTGGCGTGGCCGCTCATCATGATGACGGGCATGTCCAGCAGGCCGGTGCTGGCCCATTCTTTGAGCAAGGATACGCCGTCGGTGTCGGGCATCCAAATGTCCAGCAGCACCAAATCGGGTCGCGCGGCCAAGCGCGCGGCTCTGGCCTCGCCTGCGTTTTGCGCAGCCGTCACGTTGTGGCCTTCGTCGTCCAAAATTTCAATCAACAAGTCACGGATGCCATGCTCGTCGTCCACTACCAATATGTTTGCCATGGGCCTAGTGGCCTCCCTTTATGCTGTAGTCCTGCGCCTCAGATGTGCGCTTGAGCACTGACCTTCAGTACCGATCCTCATTACCGATCTTCAGTTGCCTGTCTCAACTTCGCGCCTTCACCTCAAAAGTTGGTGCTGCGCGTTAGTTTTTCTCTTTACCGCTGCGCCTTGTGCTTCGCTCCAATGCCTTCTCGCTCTACCGCGCTCTGTCTATTGGGCCGCAGCATAGGTGTCCCAGCCGCTTGCCGCATTGCCGCATTGCCGCATTGCCGCATTGCCGCATGATGTGTCGCATTTATACCACTGGAAACGACACCGACACTTGCCCACCCGCCACCGCGTCTTGTCCTTGGTGGGTTTCCGTGCGGTTTTTGAGGTGCACTTGTGCGCCGTGTTCGTCGGCAATCTTTTTCACCACGGCCAGGCCCAAGCCTGTGCCTTTGGCTTTGGTGGTGACATAGGGCTCAAAGGCGCGCTTCAAAATGGCATCGGTAAAGCCCGTACCCGTGTCCAGCACCTGCAGGCGCACCCGGTCGCCCTCGTCGTTTAAGCGTGTGCGCAGTGTCACCAAGGGGGCGCGTTGGGCTTGGTTGGATAGGCTTGCGTCTTGGGCGTTTTGCACCAGGTTGTGTATGACTTGGTGCAGTTGTTGGTCGTCTGCCTCAATCAGCGGCAGCGCGTCTTGGGGCTCAAACTGCACGGGTACCAAGGCAGTTTCGTACAGGCCCAAAATATCGCGCACCACCGCGTTGATATCCAGCGGGCGCAACACAGCTGCGGGCAGGCGCGCATAGTCTCTGAATTCGTTGACCAGCCGCTTCATGGCCTCCACCTGCGCCACGATGGTGTTGACCGACTTGCTCACCAGCGCCTGCTCTGTGGGCTGCAGCTTGCCGTCCAGCTTCATGCTCAGGCGCTCGGCAGACAGCTGTATGGGTGTGAGCGGGTTTTTAATTTCGTGGGCCAAGCGTCTGGCCACATCGGCCCATGCTTTGGCGCGCTGGGCTGACACCAGGTCTGAGATGTCGTCAAACACCAGCAGCTGCCCCAAGCCGGGCAACAAAGCGCCGCGCGCAAGCAAGGTGATGGTGTCGTGCTGCAAGTCGTGCGCATTGGCTTGCAGCTCATAGCTGTGCTGCCAGTGGCTTTGGCCTGTGGTGGCGTGGTCGGCACGCAAGCGTGCGAACTGTTGGCCTACGTCATCGGCCCAACCTTGCAAGCCCGCCACCGCGGCCAAGGGCTGGCCCAACTGCCCTGCCAACGCAACGCCCAAAATGCGCTGGGCGCTGGGGTTGATGCTTTGTATGTGCCCGGCTGTGTCCAGCACCATCACGCCTGCGGTGAGGTTGTCCAGTATGGTTTGCAAGCTGGCCCGCGCGGCGTCTAGCTGCGTGACACTGCGCTGCACCGCGCCACGTGCGTCGGCCAGCTGTTGCGTCATGTCGGCAAACGAGCGCGTCAGGCCACCGAGCTCGTCGCGGGTATCCATGATGAGCTTGGGCGTGAGGTCGCCTTTGGCCACATCGCGCACGCCAGCGGCCAGCAGCAGCAAGGGCTTGGCCAACTGGTTGCCCAGCAAGGCCGCCACCAACACAGCGCCAAACACCGTTAAAAACAAAGCCAAAGTGAGCGTGCCAATGTACATGCTGCGCAAGCCGTCGCGTGCCAAGGCACGCTCTTGGTACTCGCGGTTGGCCTGCTGCACGGCCAAGGCGTCGGCCACCAAGGTGCTGGACAAGGGCACACTCACTTGTAGGTAGCGCGACTCGTCTTTGAGCGCAACCGCATTGGGCGACAGCCAAGCAATGGCGCGTATGTAGGCTTTGGTCGCTGCAGCGCCGGGCGCAGGGCCCAAGGTGTCGTTGCCCTCATCCAGACCATCTATCCACGTGGTCACGCCGCCTTGTTTGGCCGTTTGCAGCTTGAGGCTGCTGGGGCGCTGCGAGCCCAAGCCCAAACTAAACTGCGACGCACCCGCACTGGCCAACACCTGCCCGGTAGGTGTGAGTACGGCCACGTCGCTGGCGCGCAGCTGCTCGCGCAGGCGCTCCAACTGCAAGGTGTACACATCCACTTGCTGGCTGGACAAGTCGGCGGCGGCGGCCAAGGTGCGCGCGCCCAAGTCGTTGCTGAGTATGTCCAGCGTGTTGCGCCCCAAATTCAGGCCTGCGCTCAGGGCGCCCTCTACGCGCACATCAAACCAGCTTTCAATCGAGCGGGTCACAAACTGGTAAGACACCACGTAAATCAGAAGACCCGGTACCAAGCCCACCAGACTGAAAATAGTGACGAGCTTGAGCAAGAGCTGGCTACCAAACTTGCCGTCGCGCCAGCGCCGCCACAGCCGCGCCAACAGCCACACAATCACAAGCCCCAGCACACTGGCTGCGGCGATATTCAGGCCCACCAGTGCGCCGTAGTAGCGCTCGTACAAGTCGCTGTTATCGGTTGCCTGCGTGAGCAAAAACAGCAGCACCAAGCCCACGGCCACAGCCAATGCTAGGCCAACGCCCAAGGTCCACTTGTTGGGGCCTTTGTGCGTCGTCATTGAGTGGCGCCTTCAGACGTAGGCGTGGACGTGGGTGCTGCGAGGGACTGCGGCTGCGTTGGCGGTTTAGGTGCAGCGATGCTGGCCCCCAGCGTTGGGATGGGATAGGTGCCATCCACATTCAAATCCCAGTCGGGGTTGTCGTTGACGCCAATTTGGAAAGGTCTTGGCAGGGCCGATAGGTCCAGCTTGAAGCTGAAACGCACGCTCAGGTCTTGCGCGTCACCCAAGGCTGCACTGCTGGCCACGCGCCAGTGCTTGGCCCTGGAAATGAGCGCCAAGGCCGTGTCCAAATCGTCTACGTTTTG
>JANREF010000277.1 GCA_030726195.1 Burkholderiaceae bacterium
GCCCACAAGGCCTCAGAGTCGAATTGGGCAGCGTCGTGGGTGGGCTGATCTATGTACTGGGGTGGCACGCCCAAGCCTTGCAGCGCAGCGGCCGTGCCCGGTCCGGGTGCCCAGCAGCGCGGGCCCGTATAGCCATGGGACTGCATGGCCGCCAGCCAAGCCTCTACGTGGTCGCCACCAGCGGCGCACCAATGCTGGGCGGCGTTGGCACTGACGAACATCAGCGCGGCAAAGCTGGGCATTGCAGCCCATGTGTGCGCAATGCGCTGCACGCCGCTGACGCTGTTGATGGCCTCTATGGCAATGAGGGGCAGCGACAAGGTGTCAAAGCCAGCGGCTGTCAAGGCCTGTTGCCAAGGCGCTGCGTCTGCACGTGGGCGCGTGAGCACCACAGGGCAAGGCAATGTGGCAGTGGTCATGGCCGGCGTGCCGCTTACACCAGCGGCTTGGCACCCAAGTCTTGCAGGCCTTGGGCCGCGGCCAAGCCCAGCGCTTCGGCTTGCGCCAGCGTGTCTATGGGTGCGCTGCACGAAGCGCGCAGCACGGGCAAAGCCAGGTCTACGTCGCCCCATGCCGCGTCAAGCTGCAACACGTTGCCGGCTTGCCAGCGCGCGTGCGCAGCCAAAGGCACCGAACAGCTGCCACCCATGGCGCGGCTCACCGCACGCTCGGCCGCCACGCGCAACCAAGTGGGCATGTCCACCAGCGGCGCCAACGCGGCACGTAAGTCGGCGCGGTCAGACTTGATCTCTATGCCCAAGGCACCTTGGCCTGCGGCAGGCAGCATCTCGGCGTGGCTGAAAATTCGACGAATACGCTGGGGCAACTCCAAGCGCTTCAAGCCCGCTGCGGCCAGCACAATCGCCGCATACGCACCACTGTCGAGCTTGGCCAAACGGGTATCAAGGTTGCCGCGCAAGGGTTCGATGCGCACATCCGTGCGGCCCATGGCACTCAAGCGTTCTTGCAACAAAGCCACCCGGCGCAGGCTTGAGGTGCCCACCACACTGCCTTGGGGCAAGTCGGCGATGTCATCGGCCACGGGGGACACCCAGGCGTCGTGCGGGTCTTCGCGCGTCATCACACAGGCCAGCTCAAAGCCTTCTGGCAGGTTCATGGGTACGTCTTTGAGCGAGTGCACGGCCAAGTCGGCTTGGCCGTTGTCCATGGCCACTTCCAGCTCTTTGACAAACAAGCCTTTGCCGCCCACCTTGCTCAAGGAGCGGTCGAGTATTTGGTCGCCGCGCGTGGTCATACCCAGCAGCGTCACGGTGTGGCCCAAGGCCTGCAGGCACGCTTGAACGTGTTTGGCCTGCCACATGGCCAGTCGGCTTTCGCGCGTGGCAATGGTGATGTGTAAGGGGGATGTGGTGTGCACGCTGGTAACTGGTTCGTAAATTTATGAATTGGACAATGCTAGCATTGTTGCACCGCCGCATTTTTTGAGAGTTGTCATGGTCACTAGCCCCAAAAAAACACCCCCTGCCCGCCCCGCTAGCAAGGCTGCGGCTTTGCACAAAGAGCAGCTCTCAAAAGACCAGCCCCTGGTAGACGACATCCGCTTGCTCGGGCGCATTTTGGGTGAGGTGATTCAAGACCAAGAAGGCAAAGCCGCCTACGCCCTGATTGAGAACATTCGCCAGCTCTCGGTGGCCTTCAGGCGACAGGCGGACACCCACGCGGACAAGGCACTGAAAAAGTTGCTCAAAGGCTTAACGGGCGACCAAACCGTCACAGTGGCCCGCGCTTTTACCTACTTCAGTCATTTGGCCAACTTGGCGGAAGATCGCCACCACATTCGCAGACGTGCGCACTACGAGCGCGAGGGCCTGACACAAAACGGCAGCTTGGCCGCAGCATTGAACAGCCTAGAGCAGCAAGGTGTGAGCAAGCGCAGCTTGAGCAAAGCCGTCAACCACATGCACGTCTCGCCCGTGCTCACCGCCCACCCCACCGAGGTGCAACGCAACAGCATTTTGGATGCGGAACGCGCGATTGCGGCCCTGTTGCTGCAACGCGAGCACTTGCTGCCGCGTGAGCTGCAGGACAACGAAGACAGCATTCGCGCCCGTGTGGTGCAACTGTGGCAGACCCGCCTCATGCGCTTTTCCAAGCTCACCGTGGCCGACGAGATCGACAACGCGCTGAGCTACTACGAGTCCACGTTTTTGCGTGAGATTCCCAAAATCTACCGCGACATTGAAGACAAGCTGGGCATGGCAGAGGCCCCCAACTTTTTGCGCATGGGCCAATGGATTGGTGGCGACCGTGATGGCAACCCCTTCGTGACGGCGCAAACGCTGCAACTGGCCTTGAGCCGCCAAAGCGCTGTGGCGCTGCGTCATTACCTCACCGAGGTGCATGTACTCGGTGGTGAGTTGTCGATGTCGGCACGCTTGATGCGCATCAGCGCCGACATGCAAGCCTTGGCCGTGCGCTCGCCCGACACCAACCCACACCGCCAAGACGAGCCCTACCGCCGAGCCCTCACCGGCATTTACGCCCGCTTGGCCGCTACGCTGGAGCACTTGAGCGCCACCCAAGCCGCGCGCCACGCCTTGGCCCCCAGTGAGCCCTACGCCAACGCGGCGGAGTTTGCCAGTGATTTACAAGTCATTTACGACTCACTCAATGCCAACTTTGGTGGCATGTTGGCCAACCAACGCCTGCGCGGCTTGTTGCGCGCGGTCAAAGTGTTTGGCTTTCACTTGGGCACCTTGGACTTGCGCCAAAGTTCAGACAAGCACGAAGCCGTGGTGGCAGAGCTGCTGGCCAAAGCGCGCGTCTGCCCCAACTACAGCAGTCTGAGCGAAGCCGACAAACGCAGCGTGCTCATGGCCCAACTGAGTGACGTGCGCCGCTTGTTCGTGCCCGCCACCGACTACAGCGAACTGGCTCAAACCGAGCTGGCCATCTTCCACGGCGCAGCCGCTGCGCGCAGCAGCTTTGGCGTGCAAGCCATACGCCACGCCATCATCAGCCACACAGAGTCCGTGAGCGACCTACTGGAAGTGCTGGTGCTGCAAAAAGAGGCAGGCTTGTTCAAAGGTCTACTCACCGAAGACGCCACAGCAGACCTCATCGTGGTGCCGCTGTTTGAAACCATTGAAGACTTGGCCCAGTCCGAGTCCATCATGCGCGCGTACTTTGCGCTGCCCGGCATACTGCCCATGATTCGACGGGGCGACGCCACGCAATACAGCGAGCAAGACATCATGCTGGGCTACTCTGACAGCAACAAAGACGGCGGCATCGTCACCAGCAACTGGGCGCTGTACCGCGCCGAAGTGGCACTGGCCCAGCTGTTTGACAGCTTGCCCGGTGCGCCCATTGCCATGCGCTTGTTCCACGGGCGCGGCGGCACGGTCGGACGCGGCGGCGGCCCCAGCTACCAAGCCATCTTGGCCCAACCCAACGGCACGGTGCGCGGCCAAATTCGCCTGACTGAAC
>JANREF010000278.1 GCA_030726195.1 Burkholderiaceae bacterium
GTGCAGGGGGTGGTGTTGGCGTGAGAGACCCCATGGTCAAGCCATGGGGTGACCGGTTGATTGGGTTTTTTTCGCAGAGGGTGACAGGTTGATGTGGCTTTTGCGCAGGGGGTGACAGTTGATGGGGGCGTGTCGGCGGCATGGGTGGTGCGGGCGGTTTACACTGATGCGATGGACAGCGACATCCCACACACACGCACGCATCACGGCCAGTGGGCCGATTTGAAGTCGCCTGACTTTTTGGCGTTGGATAGGTCGCGGGCCATTGCGGTGTTGCCTTTGGGGGCGACCGAGCAGCATGGGCCGCATTTGCCGTTGAGCGTGGACAGCGATTTGGCCTCGCATGTGTTGGCGCGTGCGTTGGCATTGGCCAGTGAGCCGACGCGGGGTGTGCCGTCTGTGTTGGCTTTGCCGTTGCAACCTGTGGGTTTTAGCCCTGAGCACGCCAAATTTGCGGGCACCTTGAGCTTGCGCAGCACCACCTTGATTCAGTTGTGGACGGAGTTGGGCGAGGCGGTGCATGCCAGTGGTGTGCACAAACTGGTGTTGCTCAATGCGCATGGCGGTCAAGTGGGTGCACTCGATTTGGTGGCGCGCGATTTGCGCAACCGTTTGGGCATGCTGGTGGTGAGCGTGAATTGGTTTGGCTTGCCGCTGGGTGACGATGTGCACAACTTGTTCTCGGCCCATGAACACCGGTTTGGCTCACACGCGGGCGATGTGGAAACTTCCATGATGCTGGCCATCAAGCCGAAGCTGGTGGATATGACGCAAGCCCAAGCCTTTGCCAGCACGTCCGAGCAGCGCGCCAACACCACACAAGTGCTGGGCAATGGCAAGAGTGCGAAATTGGCTTGGCAGATGCAAGACATCAATCCCGCTGGTGCGGCGGGCAACGCGGCAGCGGCGAGCGCAGACAAGGGCGAGGCGGTGCTGAACGCGGCGGCGCAAGCGTTGGTGCAGTTGTGGCAAGACATAGACGGCTTGCCCGCTACCACGCTGCGCGGCTAAGCGCGCTCACCGAAGCGCCCGTTGCGGCGCAACAAAGCTTTAGGTGTGCGTGTGCAAGGCTTCGTCACCTATGCGGTCTAGGTGTGGCAAGCCGTTGAAGCTGACCAGACGCAGGCCTTTGCTGGTGATTTTGAATTCGCTCAGTGCGGTGTTGCGAATTTGGTAGTTCAGCTCGATGGTGGTTTCTGCAGGCGTGCCCAGCAAGTAGCCCACCGTTGTAGAGATGGGGCCGCCACTGCTGACCACCAACACGCGCTTGCCGACGTTGTTGTCACGCACGCGCTTGAGCGCGTCCACAATGTCGTTCCTAAACGTTTCGTAGCTGGGCATGCCCGCGGGTGTGAGCACGCCGTCCATCCACGCGCGCAGGCCATCGCGCAGCAAGCGGAAGTAGGTTTGGTAAGCGCCAGGCTCACCAATGCTGGGCAGGGGGCCTGGGTTGATGGCGTTGATCACCGCATGGCTGTCGTACTCGTTCAAGCCCGGCTCGACCTGCACGGACACGCTCGCGGGGCCCAGTCCCAAACCCTGTTCAATGCCTGCCCATGTTTGGCTGTGACGCGCCAAGCTGCCTGTGACCACGGTGTCAAACTGCAGGCCCTTGGCTGAAAAATAAGCGCCCAAGCGCTGGCTTTGTTGCGTACCCAAGTCACTGAGCTGGTCGTAGTTGTCGGCGCCAAATGAAGCCTGGCCGTGGCGTACAAGATAGAGGTGTCCCATGGGCGGATTTTGGCCACATGTGTCTTGCGGGTCAGTCGCGGCGGCGACCAAGCCCGCGTCATTTGCTATTGGAAGGCCGGTGTGTGCCCTGCCAAAACCTGTGCAAACATGGCGCTGTCTACGTTGCCACCGCACAAGGTCACACCAACACGTTTGCCCGCCCACTTGTCGCGTTGCTGTAGGGCTGCGGCCATGGATGCAGCGCCTGCGCCTTCGGCCACGTTGTGGGTGTCGGCAAACAACACGCGCATGGCATGGGCTACTTCGTCGTCGCTCACGGCAATGACGTCGTCGGCTTGGTCCAACACAATGGCCAGCGACTCGGCGTCCGGCACGCTGCAGGCCAGTCCATCGGCCAAAGCGGTGCGTGCAGGTGCGCTGATGGCGTGGCCGGCCTTGAACGAATCTTGGTAGCACGTGGCGTGGCTGGAGACCACACCTACCAGCTGTGTGTGGACCTTGCAATACGCGCGGGCAGCGGCTGCTGCGCAAAAGCCAGAGCCCTGACCAATGGGTACAAACACCACGTCCGGCGCGGCTTGGCCTTTGAAGCTGTCGAAAAACTCCACCCAATACGTCATCACCCCAGAGACCAAGTCGCGGTGGTAGGACGGCACGCTGTGCAACTGGTGTTGTTGCGCCAGCGCTTTGGCGTGGTCGCGCGCGGCTTGGAAGTCGTTGCCGTGCTCGACCAAGGTGGCGCCCAATGCGCGCATGGCGGCATTCTTTTCGGCCGCATTGCCCGTGGGCACCACGATGGTGGTGGGCACGTTGTGCTGCGCGGCTGCAAAGGCCACGCTTTGTCCGTGGTTGCCGCGGGTGGCCGCAATAAAGCCCGGCGGCATCTGACCTGCGGCTTGCAAGGCCGCCATGTAGGTCAAGCCGCCACGAATTTTGAAGGCGCCTACGGGTGTGTGGTTTTCGTGTTTCACCCACACCTGCGCGCCCACGCGTTGGGCCAACTGCGGCCAAGCGTACTGAGGCGTTGCGGGCATGGCGGCGTAGACGGCGCGCTGTGCCGCCTCTACTTCTGATGTGTTGTAACGGTGCATATTTAAACGTGGATCAGTGAACTGTAAATGGCGGGTATGAGCCGCCGGATGCGCGGCGTGGGTGCGTGTATGTGTGTTTACGCGGGGGGAAGGTGTGAATGCGTCTAGGCGTGTTCGCGTGTATTGAAGCGTATTGAATATATGGGGCGTATTGAAGCTTGTGGATGCTTATGGACGCGCATAGATGCTTATGGGTACTTATGAAAGCCTATGAAAGCCTATGAAGGCTTCTACAAGTCTATGACACCGTATCGAAAGCGTGCGCCGTTAAGGCGTTGTTGCGGCTTGCAGTGTGACCAAGCCGTTGGGGGTAGACAAGCGCACGCACAATGGCGTGGCCTGTTCGCTCACCCGTACCGCAGGCAATGCCAGTGCGCGCACGCAGGCTTGCAGTGTTGGCAGCGCAGCAGCGGGCGCACCCAATGCCACATCTTCTAGGCTGACCGCAGTGGTGGGCATGTGCACCACGGGTGAGCCATTGGCCCATTGAATGAGGTGTGGCAATGCGCCGTGCATGGGTCGCTCGCCTGTTGGGCTCACGCTGAAGGACCACTCCAGCAAGCCACGCGGCGTCATACGTGAGACGGCTTGTGGCACGCCCAAGTCCACACCCTGTGTGTGTGCTGCACGGCAGGCTTGTGCGATGTCGCTGGTGTG
>JANREF010000279.1:0-1919 GCA_030726195.1 Burkholderiaceae bacterium
TTGGAGAACGCCGCGCAAGAGCCCGAAATTGGAGACTTGGCCGAGATGCTCATCAAGATGGGCGCGCGCATTGAAGGCCACGGCAGCAGCCGCATTCGCATCGAAGGCGTGGCGCAGCTCAGCGGCTGCGAACACGCTGTGGTGGCCGATCGCATCGAAGCCGGTACGTTTTTGTGCGCGGTGGCCGCAGCTGGTGGTGACGTGCAGTTGCACAACGCCAGAGGCGATCACTTGGACGCCGTCATAGACAAGCTGCGTGAGGCAGGTGTCACAGTTCAATCAAATGACAACGGCTTGCACGTACGCAGCGCTGGTGCTGCAGCGCTCAAGGCGCAGTCTTTCCGAACCACCGAATACCCCGGTTTCCCAACCGACATGCAGGCGCAGTTCATGGCCTTGAACGTGGTGGCACCCGGCAGCGCGACCGTGATTGAAACGATTTTTGAAAACCGTTACATGCACGTGCAGGAAATGCAGCGCTTGGGTGCGCACATCACCGTCGAGGGTAAAACAGCGGTGATCAATGGCGGAGCCAAGTTATCAGGTGCGCACGTCATGGCCACCGATTTGCGCGCGTCTGCCAGCTTGGTGATTGCTGCGTTGGTGGCCGACGGCGAGACCACGGTTGAGCGCGTTTACCATTTAGACCGTGGCTACGACCGCATGGAAGTGAAATTACAAAGCTTGGGTGCGCGCATTGAGCGTGTGTCTGGCAAGACCAACTGAGGCTACAACTTGATCACGCTGGCGCTGTCCAAGGGACGAATTTTTGATGAAACCTTGCCCCTCATTGAGGCGGCCGGTATTCGCGTGCTCGAAGACCCCAACACGTCTCGCAAGCTGATACTGCCCACCTCGCGCGAGGACGTGCAAGTCGTGCTGGTGCGTGCCAGTGATGTGCCCACCTACGTGGCACAAGGTGGTGCCGACTTGGGTGTGGTGGGTTTGGATACGCTGATAGAGCATCAAGCCGAAACTGGCGGCACAGACTTGTACCAACCAATCGATTTGCGCATTGCTCAGTGTCGCTTGAGCGTGGCAGTGCGTGCCGATTTTGATTACGCCAGCGCAGTTAAAAAGGGCTCTCGCTTGCGCGTGGCGACCAAGTATGTGCACGCGGCGCGCGAATTTTTTGCGAAAAAAGGCGTGCACGTGGACTTGATCAAGTTGTATGGTTCCATGGAGCTCGCACCGTTGACGGGCTTGGCCGATGCCATCGTTGATTTGGTGTCCACTGGCAACACGCTCAAAGCCAACCACTTGGTGGAGGTGGAGCACATCATTGGCATCAGCTCACGCTTGGTGGTCAATCCGGCCAGCCTCAAGCTCAAGCGTGCGGCCCTGCAACCCATTGTGAATGCGATAGACGCCGCTGTTCAAGCGCGCGCTTAGTCATACGTGGGCGTATCTGGGCGTGCGCCCAAGCGGGTGCGCTGTATGGATTGCATGCCGTATTGAAGCTTGAACGTTGAATATCGAACATCGAATATCGAATCAGAAGGCAGTTAGTAAATGGCTCAAGTGTTGAACATCCCCGTGCTGCGCACCACCGACGCTGACTTTGAGCAGCGCTTCACGTCGCGCCTGTTTTGGTCGGGTGAGACTGACCACGCCATAGAGTCCCGCGTGGCCGACATCATTGCCGATGTGCGCGCACGTGGCGATCAAGCCGTCATGGATTACACGGCCAAGTTTGACGGCCTACAAGTGGCCAGCATGGCTGAGCTTGAAATCAGCCAAGCCGACATGGCCAGCGCCTTCGAGAGACTGCCCCAGGTGCAACGCGACGCGCTCACAGCAGCTGCCCAGCGCATTAAAAGTTACCACCAAGCCCAAAAAGCCGCCAGTGGCGAGTCGTGGCAATACACCGACGAGCAGGGCAACTTGCTGGGCCAAAAGGTCACGCCCTTGGACCGCGT
>JANREF010000279.1:2019-3438 GCA_030726195.1 Burkholderiaceae bacterium
GGTAACGCCTACGTGGCCAGTGCCAAACGCCGCGTGTTTGGTCAGGTGGGCATAGACATGATTGCAGGCCCCAGCGAAATTTTGGTGTTGGCAGACGGCAGCACGCCTGCCGATTGGGTGGCCATGGATTTGTTCAGTCAGGCCGAACACGATGAACTCGCGCAAAGCGTGCTGCTCACCCCCGATGCGGATTACGCCCAAGCGGTGATCGATGCCATGCACCGGTTACTGCCCACGCAGTCGCGCGCAGCCATCATTGAGCGCTCCATCAACGACCGCGGCTTGATCGTCATCACACAAGACATGGCGCAAGCCTGCGACATCAGCAACCGCATTGCGCCCGAGCACTTGGAGGTGTCCAGCAACGAGCCGCACGCTTGGGAGCCCTTGCTCAAACACGCGGGCGCGATTTTCTTGGGTGGCTACACCAGCGAGTCCTTGGGTGACTATTGCGCGGGCCCCAACCACGTGTTGCCCACGTCCGGCACCGCGCGTTTCAGCTCACCCTTGGGTGTGTACGACTTCCAAAAGCGCAGCAGCCTCATTGAAGTCAGCCATGCCGGAGCGCAAAGCTTGGGCCATATTGCCACGGTGTTGGCCACCGGTGAAGGCTTGCAAGCCCATGCAGACTCTGCGGCCATGCGGATGGACAAGGCATGACGGCCCGCATTGAGAAGCGCTGCAGCAAAGCTGCTCCCATGTTGGGTGCCTTGTTGTTGTGGTGCGTGTGTGGCAGTGCCCAGGCCATGAGCCTGCGAGAGCTTGCCACCATCCACATGCGCAACAGCATGGGGCCAGCCTTGGCCGAGTTTTATGTGATTGGTGTAGCCGAAGGCCTGATTGAGGCCAACGAGGCGGGCAAGCGCACCGGCCAAGCGCCGCTTTTTTGCTTGGCTCAAGACCGCTGGACGCCCACGCAAGCCAACACTTTGTTCAACGCAGAGGCCAGTCGCAATGCCGACGTCTACGAGGCCGATATGCCCGTGGGCTTGGTGATGCAACAAGCTTTGATCAACACCTACCCCTGCGAGCCATGACACAACAAGCCTCATCCATTGCCGCACCCCGCTTGGCGCAAGCCATCAACGTGCTGCGTCACGATGTCAAGAGCATGCACGCCTATGCCGTGCAAGACGCGACTGGCATGGTCAAGCTCGACGCCATGGAAAATCCCTACACGCTGCCCGTTGAGCTGCAAGCGGCGCTGGGCCAGCGGTTGGGGCAGGTTGCCGTGAACCGTTACCCAGGCGCACGCATAGACGACTTAAAGCAAGCCTTGGCCAGTTATGTCGATATGCCCGCGGGCATGGCTTTGATGCTGGGCAATGGCTCGGACGAACTCATTGGCTTGTTGGCCATGGCCTGTGTGGGCAGTAACGCCACCATCTTGTCGCCAGAACCTGGCTTCGTGATGTACGC
>JANREF010000280.1:0-16404 GCA_030726195.1 Burkholderiaceae bacterium
GCTGCACATAGCGCTTGAGCCACACCTTGGCTGGGCCTTGCACAACGCTGGCATTGAGACTGCTGCCTGCGGGCAGGCGCATCCAACTCCATGGGCGCAACGCGTCGTCGCCTTCAAGCAAGTGCCCCTGCAACACCAGCAACTCTGCGCCATAGGCAAACGTGTCTTGCCAGACCTGACCTTGCGCGCTGTGCACCACACCAACCCACTCCCGTTCATCGCTGTGCAAGCTGTGCGTTCCGGGCCCGTTGGGCATGTCGGTATGGACCTGTGCGCAGTCACTGGGGTGCATGTGGCGCAGCTTTACAAAGATAGTGGCGCCTTGATCCGCACGGGGGGTGTGGCTGCTCCCGGGTGGGTTGCGCACGTAGTGACCAGCGGGATGGTCACCCCGCTCGTCTTGAAACACGCCGTCTAACACCACGTACTCTTCACCCAGCTCGTGGGTGTGCGGTGCAAACGAGGCACCCTTGTCGTAGCGCACGATGCTGGTGGCCAGCGCCACCTCGCCACCCACACGTGAGAGCATGCGCCGCTGCACGCCGCCTTGCGGTGACGCCACCCAGGGCAGCGCATCGCCGTGAACAACGGTGCGAATGGCTTCATTGGCGTTGATCAACATAGGATGGGCCTCCTTGGCTGGGTGTGCATGGTGAGGTCTGTGTTCGGCGTCATGTTGTGCTGGCCGTGTTGGTGCGCGCGTCCATCTCAGCCGCCACCGTCTCAGCCGAACGCACAGCGCCTTCGAGATAGCCTGTGAAGGTATCGGCAAACTCTGAGCCAGCCAACCAGGCCACGCCATCCCAGGGCGCGGGCAACTGCCGCGGTGGCTGCGATGGGTGGCCTTGCGCACCCGCGGCGTCGGCAGGCGTGGCCGTGTTGGCGTCTTGCGCCCAGTCCTTTAAGCACACCCAGCTTGGCTGGCCCGCTTGTGGGCCAAACAGGCGCGTGAGCTGCTCAACACAGGCCTGCGTGAGCGCCTCTTTGCCCAACGAGCGGCGCCACTGCGCGGGCACCCCTACAAAGCCAAACAACGCGGCACAGGCTGCGTCTGGACTGCTGGCATCGTGCATTTCCACCATGGGGCCCAGCTGGCTGGACGCGTCGCCGGACAAGCCCGCTTCGCGCCAAAACGCGCTGGGATAGGTGGCTACAAACTTGGCTTGACCTGCCATCCACGTGGGGGTGCGTGCCCACGCCTGCGTGATGGCCGCGGGCAGGGCCGGCTCCCAGCGCATCTGTTCGCCGAGCAAACGCGCGGGCAGCGCCAACACCACATGCGCGCCCACGTGCTGCACCTCGCCAGCGCGCGTGTGGGCCACAACGCGCACGCGCGACGAACCAGGGTGTACTGGGTCCCTAGCTGTGGCTGTGGCTGTGGCTGCGGTAGGAGCATATGCAGATGCAGATGCAGTAACGGGGTCAAGGCCAGAGGTGGCTTGGGCCAGGCGCGTCGCGTCAGCCTCATGGTGAATGGTGTGCACGCGGGTGTCGAGGCGCAACTCGGTGCGCGTCAGCCGTCCCAACAGCGCTTGCGTGAGAGCCGCCATGCCGCCCACCATGCGCTGCGACGCAGGCTGCTGGTAAAACGACGCGTCGTAACGCTGCACCGGCTGGTTGGGTCGCTCTAACAAGGCAGCGCCGCTTTGGTGCTGCGCAAACAGGCTCAAGCCCAGGGTCTCACACCAGTGGTGCAACCTGTCGTTGAGTTCAGGCCACAGCCAGCTGGGCCCCATGTCTACAACAGGCTGCGCGGTGTGCGCGGCATCGCTGCGCACGCGCCCGCCGATTCGTGCACGGGACTCCAGCAGCAACACCGAACGGCCTTGCTGCTCCAGCAAGTGGGCACACAACAGGCCCGCTACGCCAGCGCCAATCACAATGGTGGCGTCGGGTGGTGCTTGAAAGCTGTTGTGCATGAGCTGGGCTGACTGTAGCAAGGTGAAGTGGACGCGGCTGGCTTGCGTGACACCAATGTCGCGCTGGGCGTATTGTGACCGGCCCAACAAAAAAGGCCCCGGATGGGGCCTTTTAAATGGCGTTAACGCTTAAATACCAATGTAGTTGGGCAGCGCCAAACTGATCGCAGGTATGTAAGTGACCAACAGCAAAAACACCAGCAGCACAGACAGCCAAGGCAATGCAGCCTTGGTCACTTGCACCAAACTCATGCCCGTGATGCCACTGGTCACAAAGAGGTTCAGACCCACCGGTGGCGTCACCATACCGATCTCCATGTTGACCACCATGATCACACCCAGGTGAATGGGATCTATGCCCAACTCGGTGGCAATGGGAAACAGTATGGGCGCCAGAATCAAGATGATGCCTGTGGGCTCCATGAAGTTGCCTGCAATCAGCAAAATCACGTTGACCACCAGCAAGAACATCCAAGGCGACATACCAAACGCCACAATGTGCTCGGCAATGGTTTGCGGAATGCGCTCTGTCGTGAGCACATGCGCGAACAACAAAGCGTTGACCACAATAAACATCAACATGACCGTGGTTTTGGCGCTTTGCAAAAACACATCTGGCAACTGCTTGAAGGTCAGGTCGCGGTACACAAACACCGCCACCACCAGCGCATACACCGCCGACACAGCAGCAGCCTCGGTGGGTGTGAACACGCCGCCATAAATGCCGCCCATGATGATGCCCAGCAGCGCAATGCCCCAGAACGAATCCAAGAACGCTTTGAACACCTCACCGCGCGATGCTTTGGGTGGGCGGGCCAATTGCAGCTTGCCCGCACGCCACCACACCGCCGCCATCAGCATCAAGCCCAGCAACATGCCTGGCACCACACCAGCCATGAACAAGCGCCCTACCGACACTTCGGTCACTGCGGCGTAGACCACCATGACGATAGACGGTGGGATCAGAATGCCCAATGTGCCCGCATTGCAAATCACGCCTGCAGCAAACTCTTTGCTGTAGCCGTTTTTCACCATACCGGCGATCACGATGGAGCCAATGGCCACCACCGTGGCGGGGCTAGAGGCCGACACGGCCGCAAACAACATACACGCCATGATGGACGCAATGGCCAAGCCGCCGCGCATGTGGCCCACCGATGCAATGGCAAAACGCACCATGCGCTTGGCCACACCACCTGTGGACATCAAGTTACCGGCCAACACAAAAAATGGAATGGCCAGCAAAGTGTAGTGCTCGCTGGTTTCAAACAACTTGATGGACATGGACGCCAGCGAGTCTTGCGAGAAAAACACAATGGTGAGCAAGCTGGACAAACCCAAACTGATGGCCACTGGTATGCCCATGGCCATCAGCGCAAACAAGGCTGCAAATAAAACGATGGTGCTCATGAGCGTGCTCCTGTGGTCTCAAACGCATCGTCTTGCGCGCGCAGGTGCATGGCATCAGCGGCTTCGTCTGCCAACGACAGACTGCTGATGTGACCGGTGACCAATTTGTAAAAGATCTGCAAAAACCGAAAGCCGACCAGGGCGTAGCCAAAGGGCATCACTGCCAGCACCTTCCAGCGCTCAATCGGCATGTCTTCCAGCTCAATGCCCACCATGGCCATTTTGCTCACGTAAACATAAGAGCCCGACAAAACCAAGCCCACGTAGACCATGATCAACAGCACCGACACGATGGCCACGGCGCGCCGGGGACGCTCGGGCAACAACTTGACCAAGGCATCCACGCCAATGTGTGCGCCCACGCGTACGCCATAAGAGATGCCAACAAAAATCATGATGGCGAAAAACACCGTGGTGAGCTCAAGTGCCCAGGTGAAGCCGCCGTTGAATACGTAGCGCAACACCACTTGTGTGAACGACAAGGCCGTCATCAACAGCAGCATCAGCGAAATGACCCACTCTTCAAATTTATCTAATACGCGCATCACGCACTCCCGAAAAAAAGCCTCGCATCTGGTAGGAGCGAGGCTTGGTGAACGTTGAATAGTTCAAGACCAGCGGTCAGTGCACGGGGCCCAAGCCACGGCACACGGGCGCGCGTAGCTTATTGGTTGGCAGCCTGTGCTGCGTCGATCAAGTCTTTACCAATGTCGCCCTCAAACTTAGCCCATACAGGCTTCATAGCTGCGCGCCATGCAGCCAAATTGGCCTTGGTCATTGGCAGGATTTCTGCCTTTTTGTCGGCAATCACCTTGGCGCGGAAACCTGCTGCCTCATCGAAAGCAACCTTGTTGCCAAAGGCGATGGACTCGACCATGGCAGACTTCAAACCCGCGCGGATATCCGCTGGCAAACCGTTCCACCAGCCGGTGTTGGTGATGACCATGTAGTCCAACACGCCGTGATCGCTTTCCATGACGTACTTTTGCACTTCGTGGAATTTCTTGGAATAGATGTTTGACCATGGGTTTTCAGCGCCGTCCACCACGCCTGTTTGCAGTGCTTGGTAGACCTCAGCAAACGCCAGCTTCTGTGGGTTTGCGCCCACTGCTTTGAACTGGGCTTCCAACACGTCAGACGACTGGATGCGGAACTTCAAACCGGCGGCGTCGCCTGGCACATTCAACTGCTTGTTGGCAGACAGCTGCTTCATGCCGTTGTGCAAGTAGCCCAAACCGGTGATGCCTTTTTTCTCCATAGAGGCCAACAGGCTTTGACCAGCTGGGGTGGCTTGGAAACGGTCCACTGCTTCGATGTTGTCAAACAAGAAAGGCAGGTCAAAAATTTGCAATTGCTTGGTGTACTTGCCGAACTTGGCCAGTGAGGGCGCAATGATTTGCACATCGCCCAACAACAAGGCTTCCATTTCCTTGCCGTCACCAAACAGCTGGCTGTTGGGGAAGACTTGGACTTCAACTTTGCCCGCCAGCTTTTTCTCTGCCAACTCTTTGAATTTCAAAGCAGCTTGGCCTTTTGGCGTGACATCGGCCACCACGTGGCTGTACTTGATGACCATGGGCTGGGCGTGTGCCACAGCACCCAATGCCAACAACGCGCTGGCCAGAATGATTTTTAATTTCATGGGATTGATTTCCTCAAGCTAGGTGCAAAACGCACACGTTTAAATAACAACAAATCGACTGTATCGGCCACCTCAGGGCCACGCTACTGTGGCGTTCAACAGCAGGGTTTTCCCTAGATTTCGGCCTGAAATCAAGGCTTGTAAGCGAGTTGACACCCTACTGACAGGTAGGCCTTCCTAAACTGCGCTGGCACACGGCTCACTGGCCTACCGACATACCGAATAGCCAGCGAGCCCAAAGCACGCTCACAGCGGCCAACGGCCGCACACATTTACAAATGGAGATGAAGACATGACCCGCTTGAATACACAACCGTTGCTGCGCTGGGTAGCGCCCATTGGCCTATCACTGGCCGCCTTTGCCATGCCAGCCCAAGCCTTTGAACCCGGCAACACCGAATGCATTGCACCTGCGGGCGCTGGCGGCGGCTGGGACTTCACGTGCCGCCAAGTGGGTAAGACGCTGCAAGACCTGAAACTCATTCCAGGCTCCATGCAAGTGGTGAACAAAGCTGGCGGCGGCGGCGGCGTCGCGTTTGCCGAAGTGGTGAACAAGCGCAACACCGACAACAACTTGATCGTGGCCGCATCGTCTGCCACGGCCACACGCTTGGCCCAAGGCGCATACCCAGGCAACAACATGTCTGAAGTGCGTTGGCTGGCGGCTGTGGGCGCCGATTACGGCATCATCGCTGTGGCCAAAGACTCACCCATCAAAACGCTGCCAGAGCTGTTTGCCAAGATGAAGGCCGACTCCAAAGCGGTGTCGTTTGCGGGTGGCTCAGCCGTGGGCGGCTGGGACCACTTGAAGGTGTTGATGGCGGCACGCAAAGGCGGCATCAACGATGTGCGCACCATCAAGTACGTGGCCTTTGACGGCGGCGGCGAGGCGGTCACCCAACTGCTTGCTGGCAAGGTTCAGGCCTTTACAGGTGACGCATCTGAAGCCAAAGGCTTTGTAGACGCAGGCAGCATCAAGGTGTTGGCCGTATTAGCCCCCGAGCGTTTGGACGGTGACTTCGCCATGTTCCCAACTGCCAAAGAGCAAGGCGTGAACGTGGTGGGTGCCAACTGGCGCGGCTTCTACGCACCAGGCAAGATGTCTGACGAGGCCTACAACTACTGGGTCAAGCAGCTGGGCGCAACCTACGACTCCAAGGCTTGGAAGGCCACCATGGCCTCCAACGGCTTGGCACCTCTGAACCTGCGTGGCGACGCCTTTGGCGCGTTCGTGAAAGAGTCGGTGCAAGACATTCAAGACATTTCCAAAGAAATCGGCTTGATCAAGTAAGCGCCGGGCTTGCAACTGCGTTTGCACCACATCGTGCAGCGCGGGCTGGCCCCGCGCTGCGCACAACCACCGCCTGCTGGCCAGTGCGGTGGTCTGTCCCCTCCTCACTGAAGCGACCCGTATGAGTGACCGTATTTTTGGCTCTATTTGCATCGCCTTGGCCGCATTCATGGCCTGGGGTGCCAGCGTGATTGAAGAAAGCTTCATACAAGACCCACTGGGGCCTAAGGCGTTTCCAATCGTGATCGCCATCGTGCTGGTCGCTTGCGGTATTGCCATTTGGCTCAAGCCAGACGCGCAACCGCAATGGCCACGCGCTCGCAAACTGATCCAGCTGCTGTGGGCCATCTCAGCCATGGTGCTATACGCCCAGGCTCTACCTGTTGTTGGCTTTGTCATCGCCACCGCCGCAGCCGCGGGCTTTTTGTCGTGGCAGCTGGGCGCACAGGTGAAAGAAGCGGCAGTGGCTGGCGTGCTGATTTCCGTAGGCATTTACGCCGTATTTCATTTGGTGCTGGGCTTGTCGCTTGCGCGCGGGCCACTTGGTTTTTAAACGCACCCAACCATAAAGATTCGCCATGGACGCGCTGTACTCACTTGCCGATGGTTTTGCCATCGCCCTTACTTGGCAAAACCTAGGCCTAGCGCTGCTGGGTTGCTTTTTAGGCACGCTCATTGGCGCGCTGCCAGGCCTTGGCCCGTCTAATGGCGTGGCCATTTTGATACCACTGGTGTTCAGCATTGGCCTGCCCGCTGCACCGTCGTTGATTTTGCTCACCAGCGTCTACTACGGCGCCATGTATGGCGGGCGCATTTCGTCTATTTTGCTGAACATACCGGGTGACGAGCCCGCCATGATGACCACACTAGACGGTTTTCCCATGGCGCAAAAAGGCCAAGCAGGCGAGGCTTTGGCCATCTCGGGTATTGCATCGTTTGTCGGCGCGTTTGTGGCCACCTGGGGCCTTGTATTTTTGGCGCCGCAACTGGTAAAAGTCGCACTGCTGTTTGGCCCTGCCGAGTACTTTGCATTGTTTGCACTCGCGTTTGCAACGCTGGGGGGCTTGTCCAGTAAAAACCAAGCCAAAGCCGCCGTAGCCGCAGCCATTGGTTTGGCCATTGCCATGATTGGTGTAGACGGCCAAACCGGTGTGCCACGCTTTGCCTTCAACAATGTGCACTTCTATGACGGCGTTGACTTTTTGGTCGCCATCGTGGGTTTGTTTGCGGTCGCCGAGGTGTTGGTGTTTATTGAGCACCATGGCACAGGCCACGGCTCTGACGGCGCCACCGCCGCCAAACTGGGCCGCATCACACCGCCTCTGTCCATGGTCAAGCAAACCTCCGGCGCCATGGGTCGCGGCACCGTGCTGGGCTTTATCGCGGGCGTATTGCCCGGCGCTGGCGCGTCATTGGGCTCCTTCATTGCCTATGCCGCCGAAAAGAAGTTCTCCAACAAAGACGACACCTTTGGCAAGGGCGATCCGCGCGGTGTGGCTGCACCGGAAGCTGGCAACAACGCCGCTGCGGGCGGTGCGCTGGTGCCCATGTTGGCGCTGGGTGTGCCAGGCTCAGGCACCACAGCCGTGTTGTTGGCCATGTTGCTGGCGCTGGACATCACACCAGGCCCACTGCTGTTCACCAAAAACCCCGATGTGGTGTGGGGCCTCATTGCCGCGCTGTTCATTGGCAACGTCATGTTGCTGGCCATGAACATTCCCATGGTGGGCTTGTTCATGCGTGTCTTGGCCATTCCCAGCAAATACCTCATGCCCGCCGTCGCCATGATTTCCTTTGTGGGTATCTACGGCATTTCCGGCTCCATCTTTGACTTGATGGTCATGATCGCCTTTGGTGTGCTGGGTTGGGTCTTACGCAAACTGGAGGTGCCGCAGGTCCCCGTTATTTTGGGACTGCTGCTGGGCACGCAAATGGAAAACAACTTGCGCCGCGCCATGACCATTTCTGACGGCGACTTGTGGGCTTTGGTGGAGTCCCCCTTGGCCATTGGCTTGTGGGCAACCGCCATCATTGGGTTTATATTGCCCATGATCCTCGGGCGTTTTGTACGCGTGCCCGCGCCCCAACAGGTGCAAGACACAACCCCCAGCGCCTAGAGCCAAGTCACCCCACACGCTGCCAGCGCGACTCTGGCAGCGGGCCCACCTGAGCCGCCCATGTATTTGTTGCTTGTTGAAGACGAGGCCTCCTTGGCAGAAGGGCTGGTTGGTTTGCTCACCGCCAGAGGCCACAAGGTAGAGTGGGCCAGCCACGGCGCCATGGCGCTACAAGCCGCGCAAACGCACCGCTTTGACGTGGTGGTGCTGGACTTGGGCCTACCCGACATCAGCGGCATGCGCGTACTGGCCACACTGCGCGAGCAGCACGCCGACATACCGGTGCTCATTTTGTCTGCGCGTGACCAGGCCATAGACAAAATCGATGCCATCAACGCAGGCGCCGACGACTATTTGAGCAAGCCCTTTGACGCCGCCGAACTAGAAGCGCGCTTGTTCGCACTCCTACGCAGACGCGGCGGCGCAGCCTCGGCCAAGCTCGATTGCGCAGGCGTGAGCTTTGACGCCAACACGCGGCGCTTCCACTGCCAAGGACACACGCTCAACGTTAGCCCGCGCGAACACCTGGCGCTGCTGGCTTTGGTGCAAGCACAAGGTACACCACTGAGCCGCCAAGAGTTGTTTGACCGCGTGTTCGTCACCGACGACGACATTGCGCACGACGCACTCGACGTGGTGCTGTATCGCCTGCGCAAACGCTTGGACGAGCTGGGCGTGGCCATTCGCAATGTGCGCGGCATTGGCTTTTACTTAGAGGCCAGCCACACGCCGTGAGCACACTCGACAAAGCCGCAACGCTGGGTCGACGCTCCTTGCGCGCACGCCTGCTGGTATTGCTCATGCCAGCCCTGGTCATCATCACCTTGGTGGAATTCACCTTGTCGTACCGCTTGGCACAGCGAACGATCGACGAGGCTTATGACCGCAGCCTGCAAGGTGCCGTGCAAGCACTGAGCTTGGCCACACGCTACGACGACACGGGCTTTGCAGTTGACAAGCCCTTCAAGCTGCTCAGCTATGTGCAAAGCCACTCGCGCGGGACGGTGTTTTTTAATGTGCGCACCAGCGACGGCCTCATGAGCGCGGGCTTTGCAGGCTTGGACTTCCCCTGGCCCGCACAGGCGCCACTGGACGAGGTGCTGCTGGGCGAAGGCAGCTACTTTGAGCAACACCTGCGCATGGCGGCCATGCGCCGAGAAGTTGCGCCCGCCAGTGCCAATCAACCCGCCTTGTATGTCGAGCTGTTGGTCGCCGAAGACCTGGCACCACGCCTAGCGTATTTGCGCGGCTTTGCGCTACAAACAGCGCTGCGCGATGGCGTACTACTGCTGCTGACGTCGCTGATTTTGGTGTGGATTGTGCGCAATGGCTTGGCACCCCTGAAAGAGTGGTCGCAACTGGTGAAGAGCCAATCCAGTGACAACTTGGCACCGCTGCCATTGAACCAGTCGCTGCCCGACGAGGCCAGGCCATTGGTCGAGGCTTTGAACTTTCACATCTCACGCAGCCAACAACAACAACGCCAGCACCAACAATTTTTAGACAATGCCTCTCACCAGCTGCGCACACCACTTGCCGTGCTGAAAACGCACATTGCGTGGGCGCGCGAACAATACAAAGACAACGCCGCGCTGGCGGTGTTTTTACCAAAGTTTGAAGCACAAGTCGACACCGCCACCCAGCACGCCAATCAAATGCTGCAATTGGCCCGCCTTGAAGGCACCGGCGCAGGCACCGTGCGCGCACAGGCCACGCCTGTCATAGCCGCCGCGCGCGACGCACTCATGGCGCTGCAACCGCTGGCCAGGGCACGCGATATTGACGCGGGACTGCGCTGCGAAGCGGGCGTGAACGCCGATACATGCGTGTGGATAGACGCCAACTTGCTTCGCCAAGTGTTGGAGAACCTACTGGACAACGCCATCAAGTACGGACGCGCCAACGGCCAGATCACCGTGGTGCTGTCGCGCACCAACACAACCACCGAGGCACCAAAGCAACTCTGTATCTGCGTTGAAAACGACGGCGATGTCATCGATGCCGAAACCTTTGCCCACATGGGCGAGCGTTTCTACCAAGCCGATCAGCAAAGCAAATGGGGCGCGGGTTTGGGTTTGTCTATCGTCAAGCTCATACTCGACAAAGCGGGCAGCAGCATCCACTTCACACCCAACGCCAACGCTCAAGGCTTGCGCGCCACGTTTTGCTTGCCCATCAACGAGCGTGCCGCCCAGCCCGCTGTTGACGCCACCCACAAGGCCTGACCATGCACACCCTTGAACGCTTTGTCACCCAAAGCCTAGCAACTGCGGCGCTGTTACTGATGGCCACACAGGCCTGCGCAGCCTCGGGTGCAGCACCGACTCACACACCCGCGTTTGCAACTTACCCCACCAAGCCCGAGTGCGTCGCACCGGCCAAACCCGGCGGTGGCTTTGACCTCACATGCCGCTTGGCGGCGGCCGCACTCGAAGACCAGCTGCCCGTGCCCATGCAGGTCACATTTTTGCCAGGCGGTATCGGGGCCGCGGCCTACCAGCTGTTCACCAGCCAGCGCGCCACCGACAACAACGCGCTGGTCGCGCATTCGTCGGGCTCGCTGCTCAACATTGCCACCGGCAAATTTGGCTCGCTCGGTGGCGACGATGTGCGCTTTGTCGCCTCCGCAGGTGCCGACTACGGCGCGGTGGTGGTGGCCAACGCGTCCAAGCTCAACAACCTGCAAGACCTCATGGCCAAGCTGCGCGGCAAGGCCTCACGCGTGGTGTTTGGCGGCGGCGGCTCGGTGGGCAGCCAAGATTGGGTGAAGGCCGCCTTGGTGATGCGCGCCGCAGGCGGCAGCCCCAAGGGCATGCGCTATGTGTCGTTTGATGGCGGCGGGGAAGCCTTGGCCAGCTTGGACAACGGCAACATCGAGGTGTACACAGGCGACGTGTCAGAGCTGCGTGCACACTTGCGCTCGGGCAAATTCAGGGTCTTGGCCGTGTTGTCTGAGGCCCGCCTAGACGGCGCATTGGCAGACTTGCCGACCGCCAAAGAACAAGGCGTGGATGTGACCTGGGCCTCGTTCCGAGGGTTTTATATGGGCAAGCATGTTGACCCACAGGCCTACCGTTTTTACGTCAACGCATTCAACAGCGCCTACGCCAGCAGCCAGTTTGCGTTGCTGCGCGCCGACAAAGGCTTGTCTGAGTTTTCCCTCTCAGGTCAGGCGTACCACGACTATGTGCTCGCACAAATCAAACAGTTGCGCGACCTGGTGCGCCAAGCGGGCCTGCTCACGCCCGGACAATAAAAGCCTGGATCCTAGACGCCGCACGGCAACTGGCAACTAGCAGCTTGCAACTAATGCTTGCGCAGCGCTTTGTAAACTTGGTCTAACCACACGCTGCCTATGCGCTGCTCTAAATCGTCGTAGGCGGGTTGCACCGCTTGGCGCAAGGCGGCGCGGTTGTCATCGCTCAAGGTGTGGATTTGCGTGGTGCCTGCATCACGCAAGGCTTGTAGCGACTTGTCGTTTTCTTCTTGTGCAATCGCGTTGCCATAAGCCAAAGCATCGGCCAACGCGCCCTTGACCAACTGGCGCTGAGAGACTGACAGGGCAGTCCAAAAATGAGGGTTGGTCACAACGGCATAACCGATGTAACCGTGCTGGGTGAGGCTGAAATGGCTTTGCACCGTGTTCATGCCTTGGGTCCAAAAGTTAGACGGTGGGTTTTCGGTGCCATCCACGACCTGCTGGGCCAGCGCGCGTTGCGTGTCACTGAAGGGCAACACCACAGGCTGCGCGCCCAGGGCCAACATTTGCGCGGCAATCACATGCGACGACTGCACGCGCATGCGCAAGCCCACAAAGTCGCTGGGCCGCAGCAAGGGCTTGTTGGCGCTCATTTGCTTGAAGCCATTGTCCAAATACCCCAAGCCCAACAGCTGCACGCGCTCCAGCTTGCGCAGCAACTGACGCCCTACGGAGCCTTTGGTGATTTTGGCCACATCGCCAGTCGACCTGAACAAAAACGGCAAATCGAAAATTTCAAACTCGGGCACGCCCATGCGACCAAACTTAGACAGCGACGGCGCAATCATCTCAACCGCACCCAGCTGCAATGCCTGCACCTCATCGGTATCGCCGTACAACTGCCCGCGCGGGTAAATGACCACCGCCATCGTGCCCTCGGAGCGCTCGCGCACGAGTTGCTGAAAACGCTGAACCGCCAAACCCTTGGGCGTATCTGTGGCCACCACATGCGAAAACCGTATGGTGAGCACAGGCGAGGCCGCATGGCCTAGTTGAGGGCACACACACGCAGCCAGCAGCCCCGCAACAGCGGCAACGCCGGCCCACCGATGCACACAATAGATTCGCTTGAACATACCCGCTATGCTAGCGGGCAATGCCAGCGCCAACCAGCCCACCCTCAAGCGATACGCAACAAACCCCTGGGTTTGACTTCAACTTGCTGCAAGGCCCCGCCTTGCCAGCGAGCGAACGCGTGCGATTACATGGTGGCCATATCGATTGAGGCGGCCGTGGCCAACGTGGTGCCCAGTTGGTTTATGAACAACCACCGCTTGCGCCTGATCAAACCCGGCGACGAGGCCACCAGTGCCGCCGAGCTCAGCGAGCCACGGTTTTGGGCACGACTGGACTTGCCCGGTGTGGACTTGGCCATTGATGTGCAAACCCTCACGCCACAGGTGTCCAGCGTGCCGCGTTTGTTTTTGCTGGTGGCGTTGGTGTTTTTAGCGGGCATGTTTGCCGCCCTGGTCGCGCTGCGGCGCGACTTCAGCAAGCGCCAGCGCATTGAAGCCCAGCTCCAAGCGCAAGTCGCACTGCGCAAGGCCATGGAGAACGCCGTCACCGTGGGTTTGCGTGCATGGGACTTGGAGGGGCGCATTTTGTATGTCAACCACGCGTTTTGCCACCTGGTGGGCTTTGACGCGCACGAGCTGCTTGGGCGCAGCGCGCCACTGCCCTACTGGCCCACCGCTCAAACCGACGAGCTCAACACCGTGCACCGCGACTTGATTGCACAAGGCACCAAGGACGCAGGCGTGGAGGTACAGTTCCAACACAAAAATGGCCGCTTGGTCGATGTGCTGATTCACGAGGCACCGCTGCTGGACACCCACAACACCCAACTGGGTTGGATGAGCTCTGTGATCGACATCTCCGAGCGCAAACGCAACCAGGCCATGGCCGCCAAGCAACAAGAGCGTCTAGAGGCCTCAGGGCGATTGGTCGCCATGGGCGAGGTCGCCTCAACACTGGCCCATGAGCTCAACCAGCCATTGGGCGCACTCAGCGGCTTTGCGAACGGCTTGCTCAACCGATTACGAGGCGGGCGTATCGCGATTGAAGACATAGCACCCGTTGTCGAGCGCATGGACGCCCTGTCAGACAAGGCCGGGCGCATCATTCAACGCGTCAACGCCTTTGCCAGACGCTTAGAAATGTCGCGCCAACGCGTTGAGCTGGGTCAGTTTGTGCGCGAGACGGTTGCCAACGCACGCATGGGCTCTAACGTCAAGCTGCACATCAAACCGCAAGGTCACACCATGTGGGTAGAAGCCGACCCCTTGCTGCTAGAACACGCCATCAGCAACGTGGTGCGCAATGCATCAGACTGGGCACAACGCGGCGCGTTTGCGCCACGCATCAGCATCGCCTTTGTACTGGAGCGTGAGGCGGACACGCCGCGCGTGGGCATTGTCATTGGCGACAACGGCCCCGGCGTGCCTGAGCAGGAAATGGGCGACATCTTCAACGCTTTTCACACCAACAAACCCGAAGGCATGGGCATGGGCTTGGCCATTTGCCGCTCGGTCATGGAGGCCCACCACGGCAGCGTAGACGTGGCGGCAGACCCCGCGCTAGGCGGTGCACAATTCACACTGTGGTTGCCGCTGTTATCGCCAACATCAGGGCGTGCCACCGCTGCTGCCCAGCCCTAGTCCTTGTACTTTTGCTTGTACTTGTCCTACTTCTACCCACCATGACCGACAACACCCCAGCAACACCCACCGAGCCGCTCATTGCCGCGCACGTACATGTTGTGGACGACGACGCCGACTTTCGCGACGGCTTGGCATGGTTGCTGGATTCACGCGGCCATGCCGTCAAAACATGGTCTGGCGGCGATGCGTTGATAGCCACTCTGGGCCACAATGCGCTCGCCGCTCAAGCGGTATTCAATGCCTCGCCATGTGACGTGGTGCTGCTAGACATTCGCATGGCACCACTCTCAGGCCTGGCCACCTTTGAGACCTTACAAGCGGTGGACTGTCCATGGCCCGTGTTGTTTCTCACCGGTCATGGCGACGTGGGCATGGCGGTGCAAGCCGTCAAGGCTGGTGCTTGGGACTTTTTAGAAAAGCCATTTCAAAACAACGTGCTGGTTGACAAGGTAGAAGCTGCGCTCGCAGGTGCACAGGCCAACAGCGCGCACATACGGCACACGCAACGCCTGCGCGCGGCTTTCGCGCGCCTAAGCCCAAGAGAGCGCGATGTACTTGATGAGCTCATCAAAGGCAGCTACAACAAAAACATTGCCGATCACTTGGGCATCACCCCACGCACGGTGGAGTTTCACAGAGCCAATATTTTTGAAAAGATGGGCGTGTCATCGGCCATAGAGTTGGCACATCAACTGGGCAAGAGCGGCCTGCGTTAACGGCTCAACAAGCGTCGTCGCTTTACGTGTGCCAGCCGCACCAGGTTTGACACGCAGCCTTCAGCTCAGCAACCGGTGAACAACCGTCGGTTAAAACCCCTGCGCACGCACCTATCAGTAAGCACGTATCAGCACGCACCAGTCGGTGTGGGCGACTTGGCTGCACTTACCAGCGCATGGCACGCGGACCCAGCCAAGCACCCACGGCCACGCAGGCACCAATGCCCAGCACGTACCACACAGCGATGTAGCCGGCATCAAACACAGGGCAATACAGGCTGTAAACCGCAGCGCCTAGGCCGCCCGCAATCGCACCAGACACAGCGCCCGCGCGGCGCAACTGGGTGGGCGCACAACGCTGGGCGTGCCACATCAAACCCAACCAAACCGGCAAGGCCAAAGCCGCAATGCTCACCGAGCAAGTGCTCCACATGCCACCCATGGCCTGGCTGAGCACGGGCGTGTCGGTACCCAACAAGGCCCACAGCCACACCAAAGCCGTCGGTGCCGCTACCGCCAACACGCGCGCGCGACGCGCATTGCTGGGCTTTAACAGCTGCGGCCACAACCACAAACCCACTGCAGCAGTCAGCAAGCCCAGCGCAATTTTGGCGATGAACGCCGGCGTTTGCATGGTCGCCAACAGGTTGGTCAACACACCCCAAAACACCAGCAACAAAGCCATGCTCCATCCAACCCAGCTTCGGAGGCCGGTCTGACCCAAGCGCCGCGTCGTTGGTGGCCAATGCCGTTATCAAATCATTGGTGTTCATATGTTCTACCTAGCAAACTGGCAAGCTTGCGCAACCCTCTGTGCGTATTCACCTTCACGGCGGACTCGGTCATGTTCAGCTGCACTGCGGCCTCGGCCACAGATATGCCCTGAAACTTGACCAACATAATGACCTCTCGTTGCTGCGGCGACAACTGCGCCATCACCGCTTGCAAATCTCGCTTGGCTTCAAAGGCGTCAATCGACGACTCGCCAACCAAAGCACTTTCATCCTCGTCGCTCAAACCCTGTTCGTTGAGGCGGCCCACGCGACGCCAAAAATCAATCAGCTTGTAGCGCGCAATGGCGTGCATCCACGCCGTCAATGGCTGCGATGTGTCGTAGGTGTGGCGCTTGGTATGCACGGCCAACAACACATCCTGCACCAAGTCCTCCACGTCGCCATCTTGGCCGGTTAGTCTGCGCCGCAAATAGGCGCGTACCAATTTGGCCATTCGCTCCAGCAAACGCTTGTATGCGCCTTGGTCACCCTGTTGCGCTTTCGCAAACAAAGTCCACAGCTCGTTCTCAATGGATTCAAGTGTCATCTGAGAGTTCGACAAATAAGGGGCGGAAGTTACAGCAAAAAAAGAGTTTTAGAAATGTAACCCAAAGGTA